>NZ_JAYSGF010000009.1:0-24290 GCF_041912965.1 Chromobacterium sp.
TGAAACGCCTTAGCGCCGATGATAGTGTGGCATTCGCCATGTGAAAGTAGGACATCGCCAGGCGCCCAATGTAAAAGCCCAGACCAAACGGTCTGGGCTTTTTGCATTTGCGGGTTTAAAAGCTGAGCGTCTTGTCCGCGCTCAGCGTCCATTCGGCCAGTTCTGGCATGGTGCCTATCTTCACGCCCGTCAGCAGCAGGTTCTCGTCCACGCCGCGCGCGTCAGCGCAGGTGCGGCAGACGCGAACCTCCACGCCCAACTCCAGCGCCTCGGCCAACATCTCTCCCAAGCTGGGCGCTTGCGCGGTTTTCTGGTTTTTCAATGCGGTGACGACAGCGTCGGACAGCAGGAATAGCTGCACCCGGCAACGTTCGTTCTGTTGTGCCAGCGTCAAGGTCAGACGCAGGGCCGAGAGCGCGCGCTCATTGCCGTAGGGGCTGGCGTTCACGGTGATCAACACGGTTTGCATGATTGGTTTGCCTATGATGAAGAAGCTCAGGGCGGCATTGTGGCATGTTGCGTCAGCTTTGGCATGTGCCGGCTTGCCCATTCGCAATGGGTTTGATGCGAGGGCAAGTTGTTGGCATGCAACAGTGGTGAGGTAAAAGGAACATGGCGATGGTGGCTAACTGCTTGTACGGCTTGAGTTTGTTCGTGCAGAGATTATTGGCTGAAAACTTTCCTTCATATTGTCCAGCAATTCATTTGTATTTGTATACAATAGGCAAATTTTCCAGGCACTAAAAAAGAGATAGCCTGGGGCTGCAAACTACACGGAGATGATTCATGCAATTCGATGCATTTGCCCATGGCCAGCTGACGCTGCGGGACGCCATTACCTCGGCTTATCGCCGTGACGAACGCGAGTGCGTGCAGGCGCTGTTGCCGCAGGCGGCAATGAGTGATGGCGAGGTCAAGGCGGTTCAGGACCTGGCGCGGCGCCTGGTGGCGGAGGTGCGCCGCGAGCGCACCAAGTCCAGCGGGGTGGATGCCTTGATGCATGAGTTTTCTCTGGACAGCGCCGAGGGCATCGCCTTGATGTGTCTGGCCGAAGCGCTGCTGCGCATTCCGGACCGCGAAACGGCGGACAAGCTGATTCGCGACAAGATTTCACGCGGCGATTGGAAGGCCCACCTGGGTAATAGCGCCTCCTTGTTCGTCAATGCCGCGGCCTGGGGCTTGCTGGTGACCGGCAAGCTGGTGGCCTCGCACAGCGCGAATGGTTTGTCGGCGGCGATGACCCGCTTGATCGCCAAGGGCGGCGAGCCGTTGATCCGCAAAGGCGTGGACATGGCGATGCGCATGCTGGGCAAGCAGTTCGTGACCGGTGAAACCATTGAAGAAGCGTTGGCCAACGGCCGCGAGCGCGAGGCGCGCGGCTATCGCTTCAGCTACGACATGCTGGGCGAGGCCGCGATGACCGAGGCCGACGCACAGCGTTATTTGCAAGACTATGTGACCGCCATTCACGCCATCGGCAAGGCGTCCGCCGGCCGTGGCATTTACGAAGGCCCCGGCATCTCGGTGAAGCTGTCGGCCATCCACCCGCGCTACAGCCGTATGAAGCACGAGCGGATGATGACGGAACTGCTGCCACGCCTGAAGGAACTGTTCCTGTTGGCCAAGCAGTATGATATCGGTCTGAACATCGATGCAGAGGAAGCGGACCGCCTGGAAATCTCCATGGATCTGGTCGAGGCGCTGGCCAAGGATCCGGATCTGGATGGCTTCGAAGGCATAGGCATCGTGGTGCAGGCTTACCAGAAGCGTTGTCCCTATGTGATCGACTTCCTGATCGACCTGGCGCGCCGCACCAATCACCGCTTCATGGTGCGCCTGGTCAAGGGCGCGTATTGGGACGCGGAGATCAAGCGCGCCCAAGTGGATGGCTTGCCGGGCTATCCGGTTTACACACGCAAGGTTTACACCGATGTGGCTTATCTCGCCTGCGCCAAGAAGCTGTTGTCCGCGCAGGATGCGATCTATCCGCAGTTCGCCACCCACAATGCCTACAGCCTGGCCGCGGTATTCAACCTGGCTTCCGGCAAGGACTACGAATTCCAGTGCCTGCACGGCATGGGCGAAACCCTGTACGACCAAGTGGTGGGCAAGGACAAGTTGGGCAAGGCCTGCCGCATCTACGCACCGGTGGGTTCGCATGAAACCCTGCTGGCCTATCTGGTGCGCCGCTTGCTGGAAAACGGCGCCAACAGCTCCTTCGTCAACCGCATCGTGGACGAGGCAGTATCCATAGACGAACTGGTGGCGGACCCGGTGGCCGAGGCCGCGCGCCATGGCGGCCTGCCGCACAAGAAGATTCCGGCGCCGTTGGAACTGTATGGCCAGCAGCGCAAAAACTCCAAGGGCCTGGACCTGTCCAGCGAGCATGTGCTGGCCACGTTGCAATTGGGCCTGCAAATGTCCGAGAAGCAGCAATGGGGAGCTTTCCCGATGCTGGGCGATGGCGATGTCACCGATGGCGAAGTGCAACAGGTACGCAACCCGGCTGATCACGATGACCTGGTCGGCCGCGTGATCGAAGCCAGCGCGGCAGATGTGGGCCGCGCGCTGGACCTGGCGCAGCAAGGCGCCGCCGACTGGGCCGCCACGTCGGTGGCCGAACGCGCCGCCTGCTTGCAACGGATGGCGGATCTGATGGAAGACCAGATGCCGGCGCTGATGGGCCTGGCGGTGCGCGAGGCCGGCAAGACGCTGGCGAACGCGATCGCCGAGGTGCGCGAGGCGGTGGACTTCTGCCGCTATTACGCGGCGCAGATCGAAGATGAGTTCGACAATGCCAGCCATCGCCCGCTGGGCCCGGTGGTGTGCATTAGCCCGTGGAACTTTCCGCTGGCCATCTTCATCGGCGAGGTGGTGGCCTCGCTGGCGGCCGGCAACGCGGTGCTGGCCAAGCCGGCGGAGCAGACCAGCCTGATCGCCGCGCACGCGGTGCGGCTGTTGCACGAGGCCGGCGTGCCGCGCGCGGCGCTGCAACTGCTGCCGGGCCGCGGCGAAGTGGTGGGCGCGGCGCTGACCGCGGACCCGCGTGTGCAGGGCGTGATCTTCACCGGTTCCACCGAGGTGGCGCAAATCATCAATCGCACGCTGGCCAAGCGCGGCGGCGATCCGGTGCTGGTGGCCGAAACCGGTGGCCAGAACGCGATGATCGTGGACAGCTCGGCGCTACCGGAGCAGGTGGTCACCGATGTGCTCAGTTCGGCCTTCGACTCCGCCGGCCAGCGTTGTTCGGCCCTGCGCGTGCTCTATTTGCAGAACGACATCGCCGACAAGGTCATCGCCATGATCAAGGGCGCGATGGATGAATTGAAAGTCGGCAATCCGGCCAAGCTGGATGTCGATGTCGGCCCGGTGATCGACGCCGAGGCCCAGGCTGGCCTATTGGCCCATATCGAGAAAATGAAGGCCAGCGCGCGCGCCACTCACCAGATCAAGCTGGATGATGGCTGCGCCAATGGTACCTTCGTGGCGCCGACCTTGTTTGAAATCGCCGATCTCAAGCAGCTGAAACGCGAAGTGTTCGGTCCGGTGCTGCATGTGCTGCGCTTCGAGGCCAATGAGCTGGACAAGGTGGTGGCCGAAATCAACGCCACAGGCTATGGCCTGACTCACGGCATTCACAGCCGCATCGACGAGACCATCGACAACATCGTTGCTCAGATCAAGGTCGGCAACGTCTACGTCAACCGCAATATCGTCGGCGCGGTGGTGGGCGTGCAGCCTTTCGGCGGCGAAGGCAAGTCCGGCACCGGTCCCAAGGCCGGCGGTCCCTTCTATCTGTACCGGCTGAGCCGCGCGGCTTGGGAGCCGAAACTGGCGGCGGAAACCCTGCCGCTGTCCTTGCCGGCTTTGGACGCGCTGGCGGCGGCCGTTGGTGGCCTGGGTCTGGACTTGGCGGCCGCCATCGCGGCGGCGCGCAAGGATAGCGCCTTGTCTTGCCTGGTGAACCTGCCGGGCCCCACCGGCGAGCGGAACTCGCTGCAGTTCGCGCCTCGCGGCAAGGTCGCGTGCCAAGCGGCAACGACGCAGGCGCTGGCGGAGCAGCTGGCGGCGGCCTTCGCCACCGGCAACCGCGCGCTGCTGCCGGCCAATGAGGCGGGACGAGAGCTGGCCGCCAAGCTGGGCGCCCTGGTGGAGCTGGACGCCGATGTGTTGGCTGCGGATGTCGGCGCGGTGTTGTTCTCCGGCTCCGAAGCCGAGGCCGAAGCCGCCCAGCGCGCGTTGGCCGCGCGCGACGGCGCCTTAGTGCCGCTGCTGCGTGCCGACGCGCAAGGCCATTACAATCTGCACCGCCTGGTGGTGGAGCGCGCGCTCAGCGTGAATACTACCGCGGCGGGCGGCAATGCCAGTCTGATGAGCATAGGCGACTAAAGGCAGGGCGGGTCCCGGTGACGGAGGCCCGCTCGTCATGAAAAAGCGCGAGTCAAAGCAGTTTACCCATGCGCCGGCGCGCATGGGGCAAGTGGCTTGTCCAACAAGCCACTTGCCACAAGCTGGCGGCCTTGAAATAATGCCGCCAGCCGCCGCGCCCGGGTCCATGTCGGACTTGGGCATGAGCGGAAAGCCTATAACAACACTAGACAGGTTCCGCAAACTCCCGTTCGTTGCGATTGATGGATGGGGATCTCTGGAGAAATAGAGGAAACACGATGCAAGTAAACAAGTTGACGACCCTTTCCCTGGCGGTAGCCGCCGCTGTCGCCTTGTCCGCATGCGGCAAGAAACAAGAAGGCGCGCCGGCTGCCGGCGCCTCCGCCGGCGCGGAAGCCGCCGCGGGCAGCGTGGTCAAGATCGGCTTCGCCGCTCCGCTGACCGGTCCGCAAGCCCACTATGGCGAAGAATACAAAAACGGCGTGACGCTGGCGATCGAAGACGCCAACGCCGAGAAGCCCACCATCGGCGGCAAGCCGGTGAGCTTTGAACTGGAGGCCCAGGACGACCAGGCCGATCCGAAAACCGCCACCCAGCTGGCGCAGAAATTCGTTGATGAAAAAGTGAACGGCATCATCGGCCACTTCAACTCCGGCACCGCCATTCCGGCGTCCAAGATCTACTCCGACGCCGGCATCCCGATGATTGCGATGGCGACTTCGCCGGCATTCACCGCGCAGGGCTTCAAGAACACCTTCCGCTCCATGACCTCCGACACCCAGCAGGGCTCGGTGATGGGCAAGTACGTGGTGGAAAAACTGGGCGCCAAGAAAGTGGTGATCGTTGACGACCGCACCGCTTACGGCCAGGGCCTGGCCGACGAGTTCGAGAAGGCCGCCAAGGCCGCCGGCGGCAATGTGGTCAAGCGCGAGTTCACCAATGACAAGGCCACCGACTTCGCCGCCATTCTGACCTCGATCAAGGCCGCCGCGCCGGACGTGGTGTTCTACGGCGGCGCCGACGCGCAATCCGCGCCCATGGCCAAGCAGATGAAGCGCCTGGGTCTGACCGCGCCGCTGATTTCCGGCGAAATGACCAAGACGCCGACCTTCCTGCAATTGGCGGGCAAGGAAGCCGACGGCACCATCGCCTCGCTGGCCGGCCTGCCGCTGGAGCAGATGCCCAAGGGCAAGGACTACGAGAGCCGCTACAAGGCGCGCTTCAAGATGGATGTGGCCACCTACTCGCCGTACGGTTACGACGCTACCCGCACGCTGATCCAGGCGATGAAGGATGCCAACTCCACCGATCCCAAGGTCTATCTGCCGGTGCTGGCCAAGATCACTCATACCGGTGTGACTTCCAGCAACTGGACTTACGACGCCAAGGGCGATTTGAAGGACGGCGGCATCACCGTTTACAAAGTGGTGAACGGCGAATGGAAAGTGCTGGAAACCGTGGGCGGCGGCGCCGCGGCCAAGGATGCTTCCGCGGCCAAGTAAACCGTTTGAACCGCAATGAAAAGGCGACGCTTCCGCGTCGCCTTTTTCTTTGCCCGCTTCAATGGAGCAGGCCGATTTTCTTCAACAGGAAAATCAGGATGGCCGCGCCGGCAATGCCGAAAGCCAGGCCGGGCAGGGAGAAGGAGCCGGCGGCGGAAGCGGAGGCGATGCCCAATAGGCGGCCGAACAGCCAATGGCCCAGCGCCGAGCCGATGATGCCGATGACGATGTTGGCGATGATGCCCTCGCTGACGCCCATGACCTTGCCGGCAAGCCAGCCGATCAGACCTCCGGCCACCAGGGAAATAAGCAGGCCCATGCAATCTCCTTATGTTAGTGTGTGAATAAATAGTTATAGCTATTTATTTAATATGGCGCCAGGCTTTTTTGCCGTCAGGCGCAAAAACTCGGACAAATAAAAACCCCGGCCTGAAGCCGGGGTTGCATTCCGGGCGCGGCACAGGCCGCAATGGGTTTACAGACCCACCCATTGTCCCTTGCGCAGCTGGTACAGCGAGACGGTGCCATGCTGGATATCGCCCTTGTCGTCGAAGCGGATTTCGCCGGTGACGCCCTTGAAATCGGTCTTGGGCAATTCCGCCAGGTATTTGGCCGGATCGGCGGAGCCGGCGCGCTTCATCGCGGCAATCATCACCCGGGTGGCGTCATAGGTGTAGGGCGCGTAGGCCTGGATCTCGGCGTTGAACTGCTGCTTGTACTTGCCGCTGAAATCGGCGAAGCCCGGCATCTTGTTCTTCTGCGCGCCGGCGCTGGAGGCATAGCTGCTCTCCGCGCTGTCGCCTCCCAGCTTGGAAAACTCAGGAGTGTTGATGCCGTCCGCGCCCATGAAAGCGGCTTTCAGACCCAGCTTGTTCATTTGCTTGACCATGGGCGCGGCCTGGGCGTCCATGCCGCCGTAGAACAGCAGATCCGGCTTTGTTCCCTTGATCGAGGTGAGGATGGCCATGAAGTCGGTGGCGCTATTGCTGGTGAATTCGCGCTTGACCACCTTGCCGCCGGCCGCTTCCACCGCCTTGGCGAAATCGTCGGCCAGGCCCTGACCGTAAGTGGTGCGGTCGTCGACGATGGCGATGCGGCCGGCCTTCAGCGTGTCTATCGCGTACTTGGCCAGCGCTTCGCCTTGCTGGCGGTCGTTGGCGATGATGCGGAAGGTGTTCTTGAAGCCTTGCTGGGTGAAGCTGGGGCTGGTCACCGAGGCGGCGATCATCGGAATGCCGGCTTGGGAGTAAATGCGCGAAGCGGGGATGGCCGCGCCGGAAGTGAGATGGCCGATGATGCCGGCCACCTTGCCGTCCACCAGGCGTTGCGCCACCTGGGCCGCGGTCTTGGGGTCGGCTTGGTCGTCTTCGGACACTACTTCGAAGGAAACCGGCTTGCCGTCCAGGGTCAGTTTCTCGGCATTGGCCTCGGCCACCGCCAGCTTGACGCCGTTGTCGGCGTCGCGGCCCCAGTGGGCGAAGGGCCCGGTCAGCGGGTTGGCGGAGCCAATTTTCACCACCGCCGCGCCGGCGTCGGCCGGTGCGCTGCCGGCACTTTGTTCTGACTTGCCGCAGGCGGTCAGGGCCAACACGGCACAGGCGATGAGGCTGAGATGCGTTTTCATGTATTTCTCCTGAGATCTCTTTGTTTATTTAGCTTTGTCTATTTGGATATTCGCCTCAGGAATAAGGCGGTGGCACATTCTTGGTGCATAAAGCGTTCAGCGTCAAGCCCATGGCGGCAATCTCTGCGATGGAGGCGGCTTTGCGTTAAGATGGCGGGCTGATTTGGCCGTATGGAAAGTGTTTTTAAATGACAAAAGGGTTGCCTGCCCCGGCTTCGCCCTGTGTGGGCCTGTGCCGTCTCGACGAGGGCGGCGGGTACTGCCTGGGCTGTCTGCGCACCTTGGACGAGATCGCCGGCTGGTCCGGCTTCGACGATGAGCAGAAACGCGCGGTGTGGCGGCGCTTGCTCGCGCTGCGGCCCAAGGTCAAGGACAAGCGCTGCGAGCGCTGCGGCGCGGCCTTCCGCTGCGGCGACGGCGGCGCGGAGGGCGGCTGCTGGTGCGCTGATCTGCCGCAGGTGCTGCCCTTGCCCTATGGCCATGGCGACTGCCTGTGTCCGGACTGCTTGCGCCAGCATCTGCGGGAAAGCTATCTGGCGCGTGGCTTGACGCCGCCGTTGTAGCCGTCGAGGAGGCTTGGCTGGTTCTCCATGCCGACAGGGTAATGTTGCGGCGGACTGCAACCAAGCCACGTGATGCGTGGTCCTAAGCTGTTCGATTTAATTTTGGCTTGATGTCTCTACATGAAATTCTGGAAGCGTTGGATTCGCAAGCTGCTGCTGCCGCTGTGCCTGGTGAGCTTGCTGCGGGGGCGCGCCGGTTTGGGCCGGCGACCGTGGCGTAACGGCATCCTGTTGGCGGCCGCCCTGTCCGCTGCCGGCTGGGGGCTCTGGTTATGGCTGGCACCCAAGCCGGCGCCGCAGGTGCTGACCGCCGAGGTGAGCCGGGCCGATCTTGAAGACGTGGTGCTGGCCAGCGGCGTGCTCAAGCCGCTGCGGCAGGTGGATGTGGGCGCCCAGGCCAGCGGTCAGCTCAAGACCTTGAAAGTGGAAGCCGGCGACCGTGTCAGCAAAGGTCAGTTGCTGGCCGAGATCGATCCGGAAAACAGCCTCAACGATTTGAAAGCCTCCGAAGCGCAACTGGAGTCCCGCGTCGCGCAACTGCGCGGCAAGCAGGCCTCGCTGCGCCAGGCCGGGCGCGAGCTGGCGCGTCAGAAGCAGATGATGGGCGAGGGTTCCACCTCGCAAAAAGACCTGCTGGCGGCGGAAACCGCCTATCAAGCCCAGACGGCGGAGCTGGACGATCTGCAGGCGCAGATTCGCCAGAACCGCTTCCAGATCGACAAGAACCGCACCACGCTGGGCTATACCCGCATCAGCGCGCCGATGGACGGCGAGGTGATCGAGATCGTCACCCAGCAAGGTCAGACCGTGATCGCCAGCCAGACCGTGCCGGTGATCCTGAAACTGGCCGATCTGAGCACGATGACGGTGCATGCCCAGGTGGCCGAGGCCGACGTGATCCGCGTCAAGGCGGGCCTGCCTGTGTATTTCACCGTGTTGGGCGCGCCGGACCGGCCCATCCGCGGCAAGTTGCGCGCCATCCTGCCGACGCCGGAGAAAATCAACAACGCCAACTTCTACAAGGCGCTGTTCGACGTCAAGAACGTGGACGGCAAGCTGCGCGTGGACATGACCGCGCAGATCAGCATCGTGCTGGCGGAGTCCAAACAAGCGCTGAGCATCCCGCTGAGCGCGCTGGGTGCGGCCGGCAAGGATGGCCGCCACAGCGTCAAGGTACAGGGCAAGGATGGACAGCTGCATGAGCGCCAGGTGCGCATCGGCCTGAAAACCGCCACCCGGGTGCAGATCCTGGACGGCCTGAAAGCCGGCGAGAAAGTGGTGACCAGCGAAGCCGGCGGCAAGGAAGAAGAGCCCAGCGGCGGCGTGATGGTGAGCGCATGAGCGGAGCAGGCCTGACGCTGTCCGGCGTGTGGCGCCGCTTTCCGTCCGGCGAGGAGGAGGTGGCGGTGCTCAAGGATGTCAGCCTGAGCATACGCGCCGGCGAGATGGTCGCCATCATCGGCGCCTCCGGTTCCGGCAAGTCCACCTTGATGAACATTCTGGGCTGCCTGGACCAGCCCTCGGCCGGTCGCTACCAGGTGGGCGGGCGTGATGTCGGCGAACTGGACAGCGACCAGCTGGCCACGCTGCGGCGCGAGCACTTCGGCTTCATCTTCCAGCGTTATCACTTGCTGCCGCATTTGAGCGCCATCGACAATGTGGCGATGCCGGCGGTGTATGCCGGCATCGGCCATGAGGCGCGGCGCGAGCGCGCGCGACAGCTGCTGGCGCGGCTGGGCCTGGCCGGCAAGGAGGACTTCCGTCCCGGCCAGTTGTCCGGCGGTCAGCAACAGCGGGTGTCCATCGCGCGGGCGCTGATGAACGGCGGCGACATCATCCTGGCCGATGAACCCACCGGAGCGCTGGACAGCCACAGCGGCGAAGAAGTGATGGCCATCCTCAAGGAGCTGCACGCCGCGGGGCACACCATCATCATCGTGACTCATGATCCGGCCATCGCCGCGCAGACCGAGCGCATCATCGAAATCCGCGACGGCGAAATCCTGCGCGACAGCGCGGCCGGCGCGGCCGAAGCCGCAGCCGAGGAACGCGCGCCGCGCAGCGCCAAACCCGGCCCGGCCTGGCGCGAACGCATGAGCGAGGCCTTCAAGATGGCGATGCTGGCGATGCTGGCCAACCGCCTGCGCACCATGCTCACCATGCTGGGCATCATCATCGGCATCACCTCGGTGGTATCCATCATCGCGGTGGGCGAGGGCGCGCGCAATTATGTGCTGAACGATATCCGCTCCATCGGCACCAATACCATCACCGTGTACCGCGGCAAGGACTGGGGCGACGACAAGGCCGACGGCGTGCGCACCTTCCTGGCAGGCGACCTGGCCGCGCTGGCCGAGGAGCCCTATGTCGACAGCGTGTCGCCGGTGACCAGCAATAATCTGCGCATCCGTTACCGCAGCGTCGACGTCAACGCCTCGGTGTCCGGCGTGGACAGCACCTATTTGCGCGTGCGCGGCCTGAAAGTGGTGGCCGGCCTGGGCTTTGACCGGGACGATGTGCGCATGCAGCGCCAGGTGGTGGTGATAGACAGCAATGCCCGCCGTAAATTGTTCGCCGATGCCGATCCCATAGGCAAAGTGATCCTGGTGGGCAGCCTGCCGGCCACCGTCATCGGCGTGGCGGAAACCAAGGACAATGGCTACGGCGGCAAATCGCTGCAAATGTGGATGCCCTACAGCACCGCCGGCAGCCGCCTGTTCGGGCAGGTCTTCTTCGACTACATGGTGGTGCGCATCAAGGAAGGCCAGCCCACCGCGCTGGCGGAGAAGGCGCTCAGCCAGCTGCTGACCCTGCGTCACGGCAGCAAGGACTTCTTTACCTACAATATGGACGAAGTGCTGAAAACGGTGGAAAACACCAGTCGCACCCTGGCATTGCTGCTGACCCTGATCGCAGTGATCTCGCTGGTGGTGGGCGGCATCGGCGTGATGAACATCATGTTGGTGTCGGTGACCGAGCGCACGCGCGAAATCGGCATCCGCATGGCGGTGGGCGCGCGCCAGGCCGATGTGCTGCAGCAGTTCCTGACCGAGGCGGTGCTGGTCTGCCTGGTGGGCGGAGCCATAGGCATCGGCCTGTCCTATGGCATCAGCTTCGTGTTCGCGCTCTTGGTCAGCAAATGGAAAATGGCGCTGTCGCTGAAGGCCATCGGCCTGGCGGTGGCATGCTCCACCGCGATAGGGGTGGTGTTCGGCTACTTGCCGGCGCGCAGCGCGGCGCGTCTGAATCCGATTGACGCCTTGGCGCGGGAGTAAGTATTTGACGCTTTGGAAATCCAACCTCTTTGTTTTGAGCCTGGCCCTGTTGCTGGCCGGCTGCCAGAGTACGCCTTATCAGCGCCAGGAACTGGACGCGCCGGTGCAATGGCGCAGCGCTGGGACCCAAACCCAGGCGGACATGAGCCGCGAGCACTGGTGGCAAGGCTTTGACGACCCGAGCCTGCTGGCGGTGTTGGAGCAGGCGCGCAGCCGCAACCCGGACCTGAGCATCGCCTTGCTCAAGCTGCGCAAGGCCCAGCTTGCCGCCGGTCTGGAGCGCAGCGACGCCTTGCCCTCCCTGAGCGGTGACATCAATGCCGGGACCAAGCGCACGCTGGGCGAATCCTCGGCCTGGAGCCGCAGCAGCGGCGGCAGTTTGAGTACCAGTTACGAGCTGGATCTATGGGGGCGGGTGGATGCGCGCCTGCGCGCGGCGGATCAGGAGTTCCGCGCCAGCGCCTACGACGAGGCCGCCGCCCGCTTGCTATCCGACAGTACCGCCGCGGGCCTGTACTGGGACATTGCCGCGCTCAAGGCGCGGCAGACGCTGGGGCAGGCGGATCTGGCGGATCTGCGTCGCATCCAGGCGTTGGCCGAAGCCAAATGGCGCGCCGGCGCCACGAGTGAACAGGATTTCACCCAAGCGCGTAGCGCGGTGCTGAGCCAGCAGGCGGACTTGTTGACGCTGGCCGATGAACGCGGTCAAAAGGAGAACGCGCTGGCCTTGTTGCTGGACCAGGCGCCCGGCGCGGCGCTGCCGCCGATAGGCCCACTGCCGCTGGCGCCCGGCCAGCCGGCGATAGACGCCGGCCTGCCTAGTAGCCTGCTGGAACGGCGGCCGGACCTGATGGCGGCGGAAGCGCGCTTGCGCGGCAAGCTGGCCAAGGTGGATCAGGAGCGCGCGGCCTTCTTTCCGGCGCTGAAACTGACCGGCTCGCTGGGTTCCAGCAGCAGCGCGTTGAGCAGCCTGGTGCAAAACCCGCTGCTGAGCCTGGGGGCGTCCTTGTCCTTGCCCTTCCTGGAATGGCGCAAGCAAGGCCTGCAACTGAAAACCAGCCAGGCCGATTACGAGCTGGAAACCGTCAGTTTCCGCAAGACCTTGTACGGCGCTTATCAAGAGGTGGACAACGCGCTGAGCGCGCGTCAGCGGCTGTTGCAAGTCGTTCAACTGCAAACCGCCACGCTGGCCTTGAACCGGCGTAGCGAACAGCTGGCGGAAAGCCGCTACCGCGCCGGCGCCGTCGATGCGCAAATCTGGCTGGACGCGGCCAAGGCGCGACGCGGCAGCGAGTCCGCGCTGCTCCGGCTGCGCCAGGAGCAATTGAAGAATCTGGCGGATCTCTATAAGGCCTTGGGCGGCACGCCGGCGGCCTGAGCGGGGAGGGTGCCGATCGGGTTTATCCAGGGGCGGGTTCAAGAGTCTGTTCAAAGTCTCGCGAGCTAGGGCGAGACAAGGCGAAAACGAGCGAAAAAGCGGAATGTACACGTGGTACATGAGCATTTTGAGCTTGTACTCACCGTGCAACACCTCACGATTGAACAGGTTCTAAGGCTCGAGATACTCTTCGCAGGCCGGAATCGGCTTGTCCGGCATATAGGCGCCGCTGTCCGGCTGCCGTGTCAGCAGGCGCTGGAAGGTGCAGGCCCGGTCCACCACGGTGGCGATGTCTTTTTTCCTCAAGCGCTTGCCCAGCGAGTCGCGGCTGCGGGAGACAGGTCCGGGAAAGCTGGTGGCGCGGGTGCGGTAGATCAAGCGCGGGAAGCCGGAGGTGACGCTTTTGTCCAGTTTGATGGTGGAAGAAAAACTGTATTCGTCATGACAGGCGCCGCGGCGGTCAGCGTAATCCCGCTCCGAAAAGCACGCGCGTATCATCAGGGAACTGGCCAGCGGCAGTGCCAGCACCTCGCGCATCTCAAATCCGGAGCCCTTGGGAAAGACCTGCAGCAGGTGCAGCGTGCTGAAAGAGCCGCCTCCGCCGGAATACATGGTGCTGACATCCTCGCTGACACCCACCAGCATGCCCTGATCCGGGGCGGCAAGCCGCACCGCGAAAGGCCATAAAGCCAGGCTGCGGCGATTGTCCCATAGCGCGTCGGTCTGTAAATCACGCAATTCCAGCTGTGCGCCAGCATCCTGACCAGCGGCGGGCCGGATCTTGAGAATGGGCGGAGCTTCCTTGGTTTGCGCCACCAGCTCAATACACAACTGGCGATCCGGGGTGCAGCCTTGTTCCGATTCCGCCGGCTCCGACGTCGGCTTCAGCGTCAAGGTCTTGATGCTGTTGCCGGCCAGGTCAATATCGGCTGGCCGAGCGGCGGCGGTAGGCTGGACCCAGACAAGCGTCGCGCAGGCGGCGGCGACCGCGCGCTTGAGTACATGGAAAACGTCATTGGGATTCTGCTTCATTGTCTGCTTTTCGGAGGAGAGCGGCGCTAGATCACCGCCCACAGTCCGCAGATCGCGAATAGGATCAGCACCCCGGTCAGGATCTGGGCGGTGGTGCGCTCCTTTTGCAGTGCCCGTTTCAGGCTGTCGTGCACGCTTTCCAGCTTTTCCAGCCGCTGCTCCAGCTCTGCGCGGGTTTCGTCCTGCCGTGCCAGCGATTGCAGCATCGCCTCGCCGCCCACCTCGGTGATCAGCTCCTTATTCCACACTCCCAGCAGCTTGTTGACCTTGTCCTTGAAGTACAAGGCCGAGCGTTGGTTGGCGTCCTGCCATTCAAATTCAAAACCCTGGCTGGCGTAAAAGGCGTTGCGTTGCAGCCGCTCTTCTTCCGACGAGGTCTGGCTCATGCTGATCATGCCGGGGCTGATGGCGTGATCCGGACAAATGCCCTTGGCCCAAGAGATGACGCTGGCGAACAGAAAGGTGTCCAGTCCAGTGCCGACGAAGCCGGGGCTGGCCATCACGCCGCTTTTGGGTCCGAAGGTGACGGTGCGGCTGGGTCGGTCCACCCGTACCCAGGCGCAGTTGTGGGCGGCCTGAAAATGGCTGTCCTCGCCCTCGAACAACTGCCAGCGGTGCCCCTCGGCGCGAGCATAACCGCGAAATTGCAGCCGAAAGAAATCGGATTGTTCGGTCATCGCCCGGCTGCGTTGCAGGATGCCGTAAATGGGAATGCCATTGGCGGTCAGCGTCAGAATGGTTTCGCCCAGCGGAATGGCCAGAGTGGCCAGGGTGTTTTCGTTTTCCGGTGCGCGAAGCACCGCTTCCTCTGCTTTCGGCGCCGGGTTGGCTGCCTGGTTCTGACTGGTCATCTGCTGCCTATGCTGGGGGTGTTCTCACGGGGGCGGCTTCTGGGAGGACTCTGAGACCGCCGTCATGTTGCTGCTTATTGTACCAATCTAGACGGCTTGGGGAATCCTTGCTCGCATACGCTGCGACATTTGCACAAGTCGAGCGCTGCCTGATGGCTGCGTGGCGCTGGGGGAGGGCGACATGATCGGGGGGACGATCTTCGTCCTGCGGGAGGAACGTCAATGCGTATTTTTACTTAGTAATATATTTGAATGAAGAAAGCTCGATTTCAAACAAGTACTTAATGATTTCGATCAATAATCACGCGCTAAAATCTCATCGTAATACTTGTAATGGGTATTAATAAGCAATATCGTGCGCCAATTCGATAAATAAAACATGCTTTTATGCTTGCTCAAACTGCCACGGACGGCGCCGCTTCCACCGCAAACATCAGCGATTTGGGCTTGCTCGGCCTGGTGCTGCTGGCCCAATTCCACGGCGTCGCCGCCGACCCGGCGCAACTCACCCACCAATACGGCCGCCAGGCCGAACCCTTCAGCGAAACCGACCTGCTGCTGGCCGCCAAAGGCCTGGACCTTAAAGCCCGCATCATCAAACAAAGCCCGGACCGCCTCGGTCTGACCGCCTTGCCGGCGCTGGCGCTGCGGCCGGACGGCGAACACTTCATCATCGCCCGCTGCGACGGCGACAAAGTGCTGATCCACGACCTCAAGCACGGCCGGCCGCAAGTGCTGAGCCAGGCGGAACTGGCGGCGCGCTACGCCGGCCGGCTGCTGCTGATGGCTTCGCGCGCGTCGGCGGCGGGGGCGCTGGCCAAGTTCGACTTCACCTGGTTCGTGCCGGCCATCGTCAAATACCGCAAACTGCTGCTGGAAGTGCTGGCGGTGTCGCTGGTGTTGCAGCTGTTCGCGCTGGTGACGCCGCTGTTCTTCCAGGTGGTGATGGACAAGGTGCTGGTCAACCGCGCCTTCAACACCCTGGACGTGATCGCCGTCGGGCTGTTGATCCTGTCGCTGTTCAATGTGGCGCTGTCGGCGCTGCGCAGCCACGTGTTCGCCCACACCACCAGCCGCATCGACGTGGAACTGGGCGCGCGGCTGTTCCGCCACCTGCTGGCGCTGCCGCTGGCCTACTACGAAGCGCGGCGGGTGGGGGACACCGTGGCGCGGGTGCGCGAGCTGGACAATATCCGCAACTTCCTCACCGGCCAGGCGCTGACCACGGTGCTGGACCTGCTGTTCTCCTTCGTGTTCCTGGCGGTGATGTGGTACTACAGCGGCTGGCTGACCCTGATCGTGCTGGTGTCGCTGCCGTGCTACGCGCTGTGGTCGGCCGGGCTGACCCCGCTGCTGCGGCGGCGGCTGGACGAGAAATTCGCGCGCGGCGCCGACAACCAATCCTTCCTGGTGGAAGCGGTGGGCGGCATCGGCACCATCAAGGCGATGGCGGTGGAGCCGCACATGACCCGGCGCTGGGACAACCAACTGGCCGCCTACGTCGCCGCCGGCTTCCGCGTCACCCGGCTGGCCAATATCGGCCAGAACGGCGTGCAACTGATCCAGAAACTGGTCACCGTCGCCACCCTGTGGCTGGGCGCGCGGCTGGTGATCGCCGGCGAGCTGTCGGTGGGTCAACTGATCGCCTTCAATATGCTGGCCGGCCAGGTGGCGGCGCCGGTGGTGCGGCTGGCGCAACTGTGGCAAGACTTCCAGCAGATCGGCATCTCGGTGGAACGGCTGGGCGACATCCTCAACACCCGCAGCGAACTGCCGGCCAGCCGCGCGGCGCTGCCGGCGATCCAGGGCCGCATCCAGTTCGACCAAGTGGTGTTCCGCTACCGCCCGGACGGCCCGGAAATCCTGCGCGGGCTGAGTCTGGAGATCCGGGCCGGTGAAGTCATCGGCATCGTCGGCCGCTCCGGCTCCGGCAAAAGCACGCTGACCAAGCTGGTGCAACGCTTGTACGTGCCCGAATCCGGCCGCGTGCTGGTGGACGGCAACGACCTGGCGCTGGCGGACCCGGCCTGGCTGCGGCGGCAGATCGGCGTGGTGCTGCAAGAAAACCTGCTGTTCAACCAAAGCATCCGCGACAACATCGCGCTGGCCGAACCCGGGCTGGCGCTGGACCACGTGATCCAGGCGGCCAAACTGGCCGGCGCCCACGACTTCATCATGGAACAGGCCGAAGGCTACGACACGCTGGTGGGCGAACACGGCGCCAGCCTGTCCGGCGGCCAGCGCCAGCGCATCGCCATCGCCCGCGCGCTGATCAGCAACCCGCGCATCCTGATCCTGGACGAAGCCACCAGCGCGCTGGACTACGAATCCGAACGCGCGATCATGCAAAACATGCGCGCCATCTGCCAGGGCCGCACCGTGCTCATCATCGCCCACCGCTTGAGCACCGTGCGCGGCGCCAGCCGCATCATCGCCATGGACCAAGGCCGCATCGTCGAAAGCGGCCGTCACGAAGACCTGCTCCGCCAGCCCAACGGCTACTACGCCCGCCTGCACAGCCTGCAACAAGGATAAACCCGCATCATGAAGCACCAACTGCACGCGCTGCGCGACTTCGCGCGGCGCTACCGGCAGGCCTTTGCCGCGCACTGGGCCATCCGCCACCAACTGGACCCGCAGCCGCGGCGCGAAGACGAACTGGCCTTCCTGCCCGCCCACCTGGAACTGACCGACAGCCCGCTGTCGCCGCTGCCGCTGTGGAGCCTGCGGCTGATCGCCGCGCTATTCATCATCGCGCTGCTATGGTCCGCGCTGGGCCAGCTCGACATCGTCGCCGTCGCCGGCGGCAAGACCGTCAGCGGCGGCCGCACCAAAATCCTGCAGCCGCTGGAACCCAGCGTGGTCAAAGCCATCCACGTGCGCGACGGCCAGCAAGTCCAGGCCGGGCAAGTGCTGATCGAACTGGATGCCACCGGCGCCAGCGCCGACAAGCAAAAAGCCGACGATGCCCACGCCGCCGCCGCGCTGGCCGCGGCGCGCTACCAAGCGCTGCTGGCCGCGCTGGACAGCGGCCGGCTGCCGCAACTGCCGGCCACCCCCGGCATCGCCGACAGCCAGCGGCTGGCCGAAGAAAGCCTGGCGCTGGGCCAATGGCGCGGCTACCAGGCCAAGCTCGAAGCGCTGAACGCCACCCTGCGCCAACGCCAGGCCGAACACGCCACCACCCGCCAGCAAGTGAGCAAGCTGCAAGCCACCGCCCGCATCGCCGAAGCGCGCGAACACGACTACCAAGACCTGCTGGCCAAGAACTTCATCTCCAAGCACGCCTACCTCGACAAACAACAAGCGCGCATCGAACAGACCGGCGACCTGGCCAGCCAGCAAAGCCGGCTGCAAGAACTCGACGCCGCCATCGCCGGGCAAGCACAAGAACGCCAAGCGCTGCAAGCCAACTTCCGCAGCGACGCCCTCGACAAACTGCGCGAAGCGCGCGAACAAATGCGCCAATACGGCGAAGACCAAAAAAAGACCGGCCAACGCCAGGCGCTGACCCGGCTCACCGCGCCGGTGGCTGGCAGCGTGCAGCAACTGGCCATCCACACCGTCGGCGGCGTGGTCACCGAAGCGCAGCCGCTGCTGGCGGTGGTGCCGCGGGACGAAACCCTGGAAATCGAAGCGCAGATCGAAAACAAGGACATCGGCTTCGTGCGGCCGGGACAGGCGGCCACGGTCAAAGTGGAAAGCTTCCCCTACACCCGCTACGGCTACCTGGACGGCGTGGTGGACAGCGTCAGCCACGACGCGATGCAAGACGAAAAGAAGGGCCTGGTGTTCCTGGCGCGGATCCGGCTGAAGCAAGACCACCTGAGCATAGATGGCGCGCGGGTGCGGCTCAGCGCCGGGATGACGGTGAGCGCGGAAATCAAGACCGGGCGGCGGCGGGTGATCGACTACTTCCTGAGCCCGCTGCAACAGCATGTTGGCGAAGGCCTGCGCGAGCGTTGAGATGAAACTGCTGCTGATCCACCAAAACTTCCCCGGCCAGCTGCGCCATATCGCCGAACACCTGAAAGGGCGACCGGACATCGAGCTGCTGGCGGTGGGGCGCGACAGCGCACCCGGCCTGGCCGGCGTCAAACTGCTGCGCTACCGGCCGCACCGCGGCCCGCACCGGCACACCCACCCCTATCTGCACAGCTACGAAGACGCGGTGCTGCACGGCCAGGCGGTGCTACGCGCCTTGCAGCCGCTGCAACAGCGCGGCTACCGGCCCGACGTCATCCTGGCTCATCCCGGCTGGGGCGAAACCCTGTTCCTCAAAGACCTGTTCCCGGCGGCGCGGCTGATCCACTACAGCGAGTACTACTACCACGGCCGAGGCGCCGACGCCGACTTCGACCCGGAATTCCCGCTCAGCCTGGACGGCGCGGCGCGGCTGCGGGCGCGCAACGCGCTGCACCTGCTCAACCTGGAACACGCCGATCACAGCGTCACCCCCACCCACTGGCAACACAGCCTGCACCCGGCGGCCTACCGGCCGAGTGTGCAGATCCAGCACGAAGGCATCCGCTGTGGCCAACTGGGTCCGGACCCGACGGCAATGCTGACCCTGCCCAATGGCCGGACGCTGCGCGCCGGCCAGCCTATCGTCAGCTATGTGGCGCGCAATCTCGAACCCTATCGCGGCTTCCACAGCTTCATGCGCGCGCTGCCGGCGCTGCTGCGGCAACGGCCGGACAGCCAGATCGTCATCGTCGGCGGCGACGGCGTCAGCTACGGCAGCGCGCCGCGCGACGCGGCCAGCTGGCGCGAAAAACTGCTGCGCGACAAGCCGGTGGACCCGGAGCGGGTGCACTTCCTGGGCAAGGTGCCGTACGAGGTTTACCGAAAGGTGCTGCAAGTGTCGGCCGCGCACGTGTATCTGACCTATCCCTTCGTGCTGTCGTGGAGCTTGCTGGAAGCGATGGCGAGCGGCTGCCGCATCGTGGCCTCGGACACCGCGCCGGTGCGGGAGGTGATCCGCGATGGCGAGAACGGTGAGCTGACCGACTTCTTCGACGCGGCGGCGTTGGCGCAGAAGGTGGGCGCGGCCTTGGAGACGGACGGCGGCGGGCTGCGGCGTGCGGCGCGGGAGACGGCGGCGCGTTACAGCGTGGAGGCGGGGCTGGCGGGCTATCGACGCTTGTTGGGTTTGCCGGCGGAGTGAAGGCGGCTTCGGTGGAGAGCCCGCATAAGCAGTACCAAGCAGTAAATCGTAGTGCGTGATGACACAAACAAATATTGATAAGGAAACAAGTTATGACGACAAGCGTAATGGGCAGCGACCTGGGCGGCGTGCTGGAAGGCGGCCCGCAGGACGATGTGCTCAAGGGCGGTGCCGGCAACGACACCTTGAACGGCTATGACGGCAATGACTTGCTGCAGGGCGGCGCCGGCGACGACGTGCTCAACGGCTATGCAGGCAACGACACGCTGGAAGGCGGCGCCGGCGACGATTTGCTCAATGCCGGCAGCGGCAACAATGTGTTGGCCGGCGGCGAGGGCAACGACACCCTGATCGGCGGCGCGGACAAGGACATCTATCTGTTCAATCTGGGCGACGGTTTCGACACCATCACCGACAACGCCCAGGACAAGCGCGACGCGGCGGATACTGATCCGGCCTACCGCGACGAGTTGCGCTTCGGCCCGGGCATCCGCCCGGAAGACATCCAGCTGGAGCATGTGGGCGACGATTTGCTGCTGTCGCACCGCAACGGCGACGACGCGGTCACCATCAAGGGCTGGTTCGCCGACAAGAGCTTCTGGATCGAGCGCATCGTATTCGCCGACGGCGGCGAATGGGGCATTAACGATCTGGCGCAGCGCGTGATCGTGCAGACCGGCAGCGAGCGCAAGGAAATCCTTAACGGCTGGCTGGGCAAGGATCATCTGATCGGCCTGGGCGGCAACGACGTGCTGAACGGCCGCTGCGGCGACGATCTGCTGGACGGCGGCGCCGGCAACGACAAGCTGTTTGGCGAAGACGGCAACGACACCTTGCTGGGCGGCGACGGCGACGACACCCTGGACGGCGGCAGCGGCAACAATGTGCTGCACGGCGGCCGCGGCAACGATCTGTTGATCGGCGGCGCCGGCGCCGATGTTTACCTGTTCAATCTGGGCGACGGCGTGGACGTGATCCGCGACGCCGGTGGCGTGGACGTGTCGGTGAAAGACGAAATTCGTTTTGGCGCCGACATCCTGGTCAAGGATGTCAGCGTCAGCCGCCAGGGCGACAACCTGATGCTGATCCACGTCAACGGCAGCGACCGTTTGGTGGTGGAAGGCTATTTCGCCAGCGCGTCCAGCCGGATCGAGCGCATCGTGTTTGCCGAGGGCGTGGTCTGGACCCAGGCCGACATCAAGCTGACCCAGCAGGGCGGCAGCGGCAACGATACCTTGATCGGCTGGGAAGGCAGCGATCTGCTGGACGGCGGCGCAGGCGATGATTCGCTGATCGGCGGCGGCGGCAACGATACCTTGATCGGCGGCCTGGGCAATGATGTGCTGGTCAGCGGCGGCGCGGGCGTCAGCGTGCTGATCGGCGGCGCGGGCAACGACACCCTGGTGGGCGGCGCCGGCGCGGAGATTTACCAGTTTGGCCTGGGCGACGGCGCGGACGTGATCGCCGCGCACGGCGTGGACGTCAGCGTGACCTTGCAGGACCGCATCGTGTTCGGCGTCGGCATCTCGGTGGACGACATCCGGGTGGAGCGCCAGGGCGACGATATCGTGCTGATCCACGCCAACGGCAGCGACTCCATCACCATCCAGGCGGGCTTCAGCCTGGAGCATGGCTGGCATGGCCAGATCGTGTTTGCCGACGGCAGCGTCTGGCTGGGCGCGGAACTGGCGCAGAAACTGCTGGAAGTGCAGACCGGCGGCGATGACGACGATCTGCTGCTGGGCTCCGGCCAGTCCGATCTGCTGGACGGCGGTGCCGGCAACGATACTCTGATTGGCAACGGCGGCGAGGACACGCTGCTGGGCGGCGCCGGCGACGATCAGTTGCAAGGCGGCGTCAGCGGCCATACCACGATGGAAGGCGGCGCCGGCGACGATGTGCTGATCGGCAACAAGGGCCGCGAAACCTTCGTCTTCGGCGTGGGCGACGGCCGCGACCTGATCAATTACGGCTCCCAGGTCGGCAAGATCGCCGCCTTGAGCGCTAACGATGAAATCCGTTTCAAGGCCGGCATCAGCGCCAAGGACATCCGCGTGCTGCGCGCCGGCAATGATCTGCTGCTGCAGCACGTCAACGGCCAGGACAGCATCCGCGTCAAGAACGGCCTGGTCGACAAGACCGGCTGGGCCGGCGTGGTGCTGTTCGCCGACGGCTCCAAATGGAGCGCGGCCGAACTCTTGACCATGGTGGTGGCCGCGGGCGGCACCAGCGGCAAGGACGTGCTGACCGGGGGCAAGGGCGGTGATCTGCTGGACGGCGGCGACGGCGACGATACGCTGATCGGCGGCGGCGGCAACGACACCCTGAAAGGCGGCGCCGGCAACGACGTGCTGATCAGCAGCGGCGGCGGCACGGCGATCCTGGAGGGTGGCAAGGGCAACGACACCCTGCAAGGCGGCAGCGAACACAATATCTATGTGTTCAATCTGGGCGATGGCAACGATGTGATCATCAACAACTCGCTGAACGTATCGGTGGGCGTGAGCAGCGAAATCCGCTTCGGCGCGGGCATCGCGGTGACCGACATCACCGTGGTGCGCATTGGCGACGACGTGCTATTGCAGCATGTCAACGGCAGCGACTCGGTGCGCATCCAGGGGTGGTTCAGCAGCCAGAGCATGCAAGTGGGCAGCGTGGTGTTCGCCGACGGCGGCAGCTGGACCTCGGTGCAGATCAATCAGTTCGTCAAAGGCGTCTATGTGGGCGGCAGCGGCAACGACGCCTTCCACGGCGGCAGCGGCAGCGATCTGCTGGAAGGCGGCGACGGCGACGATACCCTGATTGGCGGCGGCGGCAACGACACCTTGCGCGGCGGCAACGGCAACGATGTGTTGATCGCCACCGGCAGCGGCACGGTGATCCTGGACGGCGGCAAGGGCAACGACACCCTGCGCGGCGGCGCGGACCGGAACATCTATGTGTTCAATCTCGGTGACGGCGGCGATCTCATCATCAACAACTCGCTGAACGTATCGGTGGGCATGAGCAGCGAAATCCGCTTCGGCGCGGGCATCGCGGTCACCGACATCACCGTGGTGCGCGTCGGCGACGACATCGTGCTGCAACACGTCAACGGCAGCGACTCGGTGCGCATCCAGGGCTGGTTCAGCAGCCAGCTGTCCCAGGTGGGCAGCGTGGTGTTCGCCGACGGCGGCAGCTGGACCGCTGTGCAGATCAATCAGTTCGCGGCGGGCATTTTCATCGGCACCAGCGGCAACGATGTCCTCAAGGGCGGCAAGGGCCATGACCTGCTGGACGGCGGCGACGGCGACGATGTGCTGATCGGCGGCGGCGGCAACGACACCTTGAAGGGTGGCGCCGGCAACGATGTGTTGATCAGCGCAGGCGGCGGCGTGTCCATCCTGGAAGGCGGCAAGGGCAATGATACCCTCAAGGGCGGTGGCAGCCAAGACATCTACGTCTTCAATCTGGGCGACGGCCGCGACGTAGTGATCAACAACTCCTTGAACGTCAGCGTCGGCCACCAGAGCGAAATCCGCTTTGGCGCCGGCATCTCGGTGACCGACATCACCGTGGTGCGCGTTGGCGACGACGTGTTACTGCAACACGTCAACGGTGTGGATTCGGTGTTGATCCAGGGCTGGTTCCTCAGCCAGAGCAACTGGGTGGGCGGCGTGGTGTTCGCCGACGGCAGCAGCTGGACCTCGGTGCAGATCAACCAGTGGGCCAGCGGCATCTACATCGGCACCGCCGGCAATGATGTGTTGATCGGTGGCGCGGGTGGCAGCCTGCTGGACGGCGGCGCCGGCAACGACACCCTGATTGGCCGTGGCGGCAACGACACCTTGAAGGGCGGCGCAGGCAACGACGTGCTGGAAGGCGGCGCCGGGCGCAATGTCTATATCTTCAATCTGGGCGACGGCCAGGACACCATTCGCTATGGCGAAAAGGGCGTCAACCTCGCTTGGAGCAGCTACGACGAGATCCGCTTCGGCGTGGGGATTTCGGTGACCGACATCACCGTGGTGCGCATTGGCGACGATGTGGTGCTGCGGCATAGCAACGGCGTGGACAGCATCACCATCCAGGCCGGCATGTCGGTGCAGAGCTCATGGTCCGGCAGCATCGTGTTCGCCAATGGCGGCAGCTGGAGCCTGCTCGAATTGATCAGCCTGGCGGCCGTTACCCTGAGCGGCACCGACGGCGCGGATACGCTGAAGGGCGCCAAGGGCAATGACGTGATCTTCGGCCTGGCCGGCGATGACCAGTTGTTCGGCAATGAAGGCAACGACAGCCTGTTCGGCGGCGCCGGCAACGACACTCTGTACGGAGGGGCCGGCAACGATCTACTGGAAGGCGGAACGGGTAACGATAGCCTGTATGGCGAAGACGGCAACGACACCTTGCGCGGCGGCGCTGGCAATGACCTGCTCAATGGCGGCAACGGCGCGGATCTGCTGGAAGGCGGTGATGGCGACGACGTGATCTACGGCGGTAGCGATGGCGGTAACTGGCGCGTTGAGGGTG
>NZ_JAYSGF010000009.1:24390-134512 GCF_041912965.1 Chromobacterium sp.
ACTCGCTGTATGGCGGCAACGGCAACGACCTGCTGGAAGGCGGGGCGGGCGACGACGGGCTGTATGGCGAAGAAGGCAACGATACCCTGCGGGGTGGCGCAGGCAAGGACACGCTGTACGGCGGCAATGGCGCGGATCTGCTGGAAGGCGGTGACGGCGACGACGTGATCTACGGCGGTAGCGATGGCGGTAACTGGCGCGTTGAGGGTGATACCTTGCGTGGTGGCGCCGGCAACGACCAGCTGTTTGCCGGATGGAGAGGGTACGACAACGTGTTCGAAGGCGGCAGCGGCAACGACACGCTGACCGGCAGCTATGCGCGTGACACCTATCTGTTCAATCTGGGCGATGGTCAGGATGTCATCATCGACAAGGCGGATGCGGATATTGCGCGTGAGGAGTACCGCGATGAACTGCGCTTTGGCGCCGACATCAAGGAAAGCGATATCCAGGTGCTGCGCAGCGGCAACGACATGGTGTTCCGCCACGTCAATGGCCAGGACAGCGTGACGGTGAAGGACTGGTTCGCCGATCGAGTGTATTGGATCGAGCAGATCACCTTCGCTAGCGGCGTGAAGTGGACGGCGGATCAGTTGATGCAGCAGGGCGTGCCTTTGGTGGGTTCCGAACTGGGCGACACGCTGCGCGGCGGCAACGTCAATGACTGGATCCAGGGCAACGGCGGCAACGACTCGCTGTATGGCGGCAACGGCAACGACCTGCTGGAAGGCGGGGCGGGCGACGATGGGCTGTACGGAGAAGCGGGCAACGACACTTTGCGCGGTGGTCTCGGCAATGACGTGCTCGATGGTGGCGTCGGTGACGACACCTATCTGTTCGAGCGCGGCGATGGCCAGGACGGCATTACCGACGCTGGCGGCCAGGATGTGTTGAAGTTCGGCCAAGGCGTCAATGCCGACCAACTGTGGTTCAAGCGCCAGGGCGCCAGCCTGGAGGTCAGCGTGATCGGCACTGAGGACAAGGTGTCGATTAACAACTGGTTCGGCAATGCGGCGAACCAGATCGAGACCCTCCAGTCCGGCGACGGCAAGGCGCTGGCGGCTAGCCAGGTGCAGGCGTTGGTCAACGCAATGGCGGCGTTCAATCCGCCGACAGCGGGCCAGATCAACCTGCCGGACAACTACCAGGCGGCTTTGCAGCCAGTGTTGGCGTCCAGTTGGAAGTAAATCGCTGAGTTGAGCGCAGTAGACGGCCGGCCCCTGGGGGCCGGCTTTTTTCATGTCCTCAGAATGGGCAGGGGAGTGAAGCGGCCACCCAGCGCATTGTGGGCGTCCTTGCCCCACCAGCTCTGAATGGCGGTGGCGTAGACCTGGCGGAAGTCTATCGCGTAGGGCAGGTTGCCGTCGCTGACGCCGGCCAGTTGCGGACTCTGTCCGTACAGGCCGCCACGCACGCGCCCGCCGCTGGCGAAATGGACGTTGGCGGTGCCGTGGTCGGTGCCGCGGTTGCCGTTCTCGCGCGGGCGGCGGCCGAACTCGGCGTAGCTGAGCACCAGGGTGTCGTCCCAGCGTCCCTGTTGCTGCAATTGCGTGCGCAATAAGGCGATGCCATCGGCCAGCTCGGCAAGCAGACGCGCCTGGGTGGGCGGCTGGTTGCCGTGGGTGTCGAAGCCGGTCAGGGTGATGCGGGCCACGGCGATGGACACCCCGCGCGACAGGGTGTCGGCCAGGGTGGACACCGCTTGGGCGAAGGCGCCGGCCGGCCGGGGCGCCGCCATCGGCGAATCCGCCGCGGCTATCGGCTTGGCCGGCTGGCCCAGCTCGGCGGCGGCCTGACGGATATCGCCCTCCACCTTGAGAATGTGGCCCAGCGCGCCGCCAGTGCCGGCGTGCCCCTGATCCGCCGCCAGCTTGGCCTGGCGCGCGAAGTCCTGCGGGCTGGTCAGCACCACTGCGCGCGCGCCGCCGTCCAGCGGCCCCAGCACCTGGCTGGACAGCACCACGCCGTCGGCGGCGAAGTCGTGAGGCGTCGGCTGCTCACGGAACAGCCGGGTCAGCCAGCCCTCGCTCAGGTATTGCTGGCTACTGGATGCGGTTTCCCAGATTTCGATGGAACGGAAATGGGATAGATTGGGGTCGGGATAGCCGACGCCCTGCAGCACCGCCAGTTCCTGTTGCTGCCACAGCGGACGCAGGCTAGTCATGGCCGGGTGCAAGCCCACTTGCTCGCTCAGCGGGATCACCTGTTCGCGGGGAATGGCGATGCCGGGGCGCAGCCGGTAATAATCGGCGCTGGCGTAGGGTACCACGGTGTTGAGGCCGTCGTTGCCGCCCTTGAGCTCGATCAGCACCAGCAGGCGGCGGTAGCCGGCGGGCGCCAGCGCCCAGCTCAGATTGGGCAGTACCGAGACCATCAGGCCGCCGGCCATGGCTTTGAGGAATTGGCGTCGTTGGAACATGGCGGGAGCTCTCAATGGACTTGGTAAACCGGGTCCAGCAGCAGCGGAGCGATCGCTTGCGCGCCGCTGAGCGACTCGGGCAAAGGGTTGGCCGGCGGCAGCGCCAGCAGCAGCTTGGCGGAGTCCTGGGCGCTGCGCACCTGGTAGATGGCGCTCCATTCGTCCGGCTGCAGCTTGAGCGAGCGCAGGCCGGCGGCCACCAGCCGGTTGATGCGCGCCTCGCGGCCCTTCATTTCATCCATGCCGCCGTCCGGCAAGGCAAAAGCGTTGCGCGCCGGCGCGGCGTCGTGGGCGATGCGGTCAAGGAACTGCTTGCGGCTCAGCAAGGTGGCGCTATTGATCCAGGCCTCGCCGCCGGGCCAGCCCTTGACGTTGGGCGGCGCGAACACATCCTGGCCCAGTTGGCGGTTGAGGCCGGCCAGCGCGCGCCAGTCCTGCGGGCTGAGGTCGAAGGTGACCAGGGTGCCTATGGTCAGCTCCAGCGGCGATTTCACCAATTGGCCCTGGCTGCTCCAGAACTGCGGGCTCAGCAGCAAGGCGCGCAGCAAGGGCTTGATCTCGTAGCGGCTGTTGCGGAAGTTCCTGGCCAGCCGCTTGACGGCGGCCGGGTCGGGCTTGGGCGAGACAAAGGCCTTCCACAGCTTGGCGGTGATGAACTCGGCGGTGGCCGGTTGCTGCAGCAGCAGATCGAGCACGGCGTCGCCGTCGAAGTTGCCGCGCTGGCCGAAGATCAGCTTGTCGCCGTCGTCGTGCAGCTTGGGGCGATTGACGAAATGGTCGTCGCGGTCCAGGCCCCAGCCGGTAAAGGCGCGCGCGGCTTCGCGGATGTCCTGCTCGCTGTAATGGCCTTCGCCCAGAGTGAACAGCTCCATCACCTCGCGCGCGAAGTTCTCATTGGGCTGGCCCTTGCGGTTATTGGCGGTGTCCAGGTAACGCATCATCGCCGGGTCGCGGGCGACGGCGTGCAGCATTTCGCCGAAATTGCCCAGCGCATAGCGGCGCAGCAACAGGTTCTGCTGATACATCATTTGCGGCGAGCGCACCTTGTCCAGCGCGGACACGAAATGGTTGTGCCAGAACAAGGTCATTTTTTCGCTGAGCGGAGATGGGGTGTAGCGCATTTCGTTCAACCACCAGCCGCGTAGCTCCACCGCGTGTTCGGCGCGCAGTTTCTGCAACGCTTTCTTCTCGTCCTCGCTGAGATTGGCTTGGCCGGGGCGCTCGAAAGGCTCACCGGCCCAGCTTGGCGGCGGCGTGGCGGCGACGGCGCGGCTGCCCGCCAACAAGCGGTCCACCGCCGCCTCGCGGTCCAGCGGCGCGTAGACGGCGATCTGCGCCGGGTTGGCGCCGAAGCCGGTGCGGGACAGCAAGTGGCGCGCGCCGGCTTCGCCAATGCCGGCCTGGGCCAGCGCAGGCAGGATCAGCGCCGCCAACAGCCATCCGGCGGCCATGGCGCGGCGGCCGGCTTTGTGTGCTGCGCCGAAGTCTGCGGCGGTGCGTCGCCGCCGGTCCATCGTCAACATGAATTTCACGCCTGTTCTCCCCGCCGCGGTCAAGTATTGGCGAAAATGATGACTTCAGCTTAGAACGCGCATGTCATCGGCGTGTTAAGGCGCGGAGCCACTCTGTTAAGGATTGTTGGCTGTCAGCGGGCGGCCGCTGCGGTATACTGGCGCGCTGTCACCAGGGGTGCCCGCGGCGCGGGCTGAGAAAATACCCTGCAACCTGATCTGGGTCATGCCAGCGGAGGGAGCGTGATGCGCGGGTCTGGGTCCGCATTCCGCTTGCTCCGTCCTATCGTGTACGGAGATGTCCATGAAGCGCTTTTCCTCTTTGATAGCCGTCGCGCTGGCGGCATCCAGCCTGGCCGCGTCGGCGGCCGAGCTGCGCGTGCTGTCGCACAGTTCTTTCACCGTGTCCAAGCCCTTGCTGGCCGAGTTCGAGAAGCAGAACGGCGCCAAGGTGTCCATCATCAAGGCCGGCGATGCCGGCGAGATGTTGAACAAGCTGATTCTGACCAAGGCCAATCCCATCGCCGACGTGGTGTTCGGCATCGACAACAGCCTGATCGGCAAGGCGCAGCAGGCTGGCGTGTTGGCGCCGGTGCCGGCGGCGCTGGCCCAGGGCGGCAAGGCCGCCTTGCCCGGCGCGGTGAGCATAGACTACGGCTATGTCACCCTCAATTACGACAAGGCCTGGTTCGCCCAGCGCCAGCTGGCGTTGCCCAAGACGCTGGAGGATTTGACCAAGCCGGCCTACAAGAACCTGCTGGTGGTGCAGAATCCGGCCACGTCCAGCCCTGGTCTAGCCTTCCTGCTGTCCACCATCACCGCGATGGGCGAGGACAAGGCCTTCGCCTTCTGGGGCCGCTTGCGCGATAACGGGCTCAAGGTCAGCAAGGGCTGGAGCGAGTCCTATTACACCGACTTTTCCAAAAACGGCGGCAGTCGGCCGCTGGTGGTCAGCTATGCCACCAGCCCGGCCGCCGAAGTGTTCTACAGCAAGCAAAAGTTGAACGACGCGCCCACCGGCAATCTGCCGCTGAAGGGCGGGGTGTTCCGCCAGGTGGAGGGCGCGGCCCTGGTCAAGGGCGGCAAGGAAGCGGCGTTGGGCGAGAAGTTCATCGCCTTCCTGCGCTCCGAGGCGGTGCAGAAGGATGTGACCACCACCATGTGGATGTATCCGGTGATGGACAAGGTCAGTTTGGACCCGGTCTACCGTTTCGCGGAGCAGCCTGCCGCGCACGATACGCCGGACAGCAAGGTGATTGCCGAACGTTCGCGCCAGTGGGTGGCGCGCTGGACCCGAGTTGTGTTGAAAGGCGCTTGATGATTGCCGATATTGAATCGCCGCGCTTGCTGCTGCGGCACCTGGATCCGCGCGTACTGCGTTATTGCCTGGCCGGTGATCTGACGGCGGCGGCCGAGTTGTTGGGCACGCCGCCGGCGGCGGCATGGTTGGACGAACAAGCGCTGATGGCGCTGCGGCTGGACGATATCACCCAGGACCCGGCGTATGCGCCTTGGTCGGTGCGGGCCTTGTTGCGACGCGAGGACAGGGTGATGGTGGGGCATGCCAATTTCCACTCGCTGCCCGGTCATCCCTATCTGGGCGCTTATGGCGATGTCGAGCTCGGTTATACGATTTACCCGGACTTCCGGCGTCAGGGCTATGCGCGCGAGGCGGTGCTGGCGCTGGGCGGCTGGGCGGCGCAAGCCGGCGCGACGCGATTGGTGCTGTCGATCGCGCCGGACAATCTGCCGTCGCAGGCGCTGGCGGCTGGCCTGGGCTTCGCCAAGGTGGGGCAGAGCGCGGACGAGGAGGGGGTCGAGGACATCCTGAGCGCCTGCTGGCCATTGAAGGACGCGCGGTCTTGATCTTGAGTCGTCGGAGCCGCCTGCTGCTGGCGGCGCCCCCCTTGCTATTCTTGCTTTTGCTCTCACTGGCGCCGCTGGCGCGCTTGTTGCAGGAGGGCGGCCAGTGGTCACCAGGGCTGCTGCTGGACCCGTATTTGCAATGGCGGATGCTTTGGTCGATCTTGCAGGGCGCCGCCACCTGCCTGCTGGCGCTGTTGTTCGGCGTGCCGGCCGCCTGGGCGCTGGCGCGCTTTCACTTCATCGGGCGCAGCCTGGCGCTGCGCCTGCTGATGCTGCCCTTCGTGATGCCCACCCTGGTCGCCGGCGTCGGCGTGCTGGCGCTGTTCGGTCCGCAGGGCCTGAGCGGACTGAATCTGCAGGACACACCGTGGTTGTTGTTGTACGGCAATCTGTTCTTCAACCTGCCGCTGGTGGTGCGCGCGGCGGTGGACGGTTTCTCCCAGGTGCCGGCCAGCCGGCTGGCGGCGGCGCGCAGCCTGGGCGCCAGCCGCTGGCGCGCGTTCTGGCGCGTGGAGTGGCCGGCGGCGCTGCCCTGGCTGTTGCCCAATTTATGTCTGATTTTCCTGTATTGCTTCTCCGGCTTTGGCCTGGCCCTGTTGTTGGGCGGCCAGCGCTATGCCACGGTGGAAGTCGAGATTTATACGCTGGTGGCGTATGAACTGAACCTGGCGGACGCCGGCGCGCTGGCCTTGCTCAGCCTGCTGGTGGCCGGCGGCATCGCCGCCGTCTACGCCTGGCTGGAGGCGCGTCTGGGCGTGCCGGCGCGCAGCGAGCCGCTGCCGCCGGCGCCGGCACGGGCTTGGAGCGAGCGCGCCTGGGTGGCGGCGGCGCTGGCCATCCTGCTGCTTTTTGCCGGCCTGCCGCTGCTGGCGGTATTGTGGAAGGCGCTGTCCGCGCTGGATGGCCTGGCCGATCTATGGGATGAGGAACTGCGGCTGGCCTTGTTCAACTCGGCGCGCTTCACTGCGCTGACCGTGTTGCTGTCCGGCGTGCTGGGCCTGTGCCACGCGCTGGCCGCCGGGCGTTGGCTATGGCTGCGGGCAATGGCCTTTCTGCCCTTCGTGGTGTCGCCGGTATGCGTGGCTTTCGGCCTGTTGCTGCTGTATCCGCAATGGAGCGGGCAATTGCTGATCTTGCTGGCCGCCTATGTGCTGCTGGCCTATCCCTTTGTCGCCAAGGCGGCCGGAACCGCGCTGGATGCGATGCCGGCGCAGCTGGCGCAGGCGGCGCGTTCGCTGGGCGCCAGCCCCTGGCGCGCGTTCAGGCGAGTGATCTGGCCCTTGTTGCAACCCGCGTTGCGGCGTGGCCTGGCTTTCGCCGCCGCCACCGCGGTGGGCGAGTTCGCGGTGACGCTGTTCTTGTCGCGGCCGGAATGGCTGACGCTGACCACCTTGATTTACCAGAAGCTGGGACGGCCGGGTCAGGCCAATGCCGACGCGGCGATGCTGCTGTCCGGCCTGTTGATGCTGCTGGCGACACTGGCCTTCATCGTGATCGAAAGCGGAGCGAAGCGGCCGGAAGAGTTGGCGAAAGGAGACGAGCGTGCTTGAGCTCAGACAGATAGACAAGCGTTTCGGCGCGCGGGTGGCGGCGGATCAGCTGTCTTTGGAAGTGGCCGCCGGCGAGACGCTGGCCTTGCTGGGGCCGTCCGGCTGCGGCAAGAGCACCCTGCTCAAAATCATCGCCGGCCTGTTGCCGCTGGATGGCGGCAGCGTCCGCTTCGACGGCGAGGATATTACCGGCCAGCCGCCGGAGCGGCGCGGCTTTGCGCTGATGTTTCAGGATTTCGCGTTGTTTCCGCATTTGGATGTGCTGAACAATGTGATGTTCGGCCTGATCGAGCGTGGCGCGCCGCGGCGGACGGCGGCGGATGCCGCCACGGCCATGCTGGAGCGCCTGGGTCTGACCGGCTATCAGCGCCGCAAGGTATGGACGCTGTCCGGCGGCGAGCAGCAGCGGGTGGCCTTGGCGCGCGCCTTGGTCACCCAACCGCGGCTGCTGCTGCTGGACGAACCGTTTTCCAGCCTGGACGCGCATTTGCGTGCTCAGTTGCGGCAAGAATTCGCGCAATTGCTGGCTGATTCCGGCATGCCCGCCATCTTGGTCACCCATGACCGGGACGAGGCGTTCGCGATGGCGCAGCGGGTAGCGGTGCTGCGCCAGGGGCGGGTGGAGCAATGCGCGCCGCCGGCGCAGCTGCTGGCGCGGCCGGCCAGCGCCTGGCTGGCGCGCTTCATTGGCTACCAGAACGTGCTGGAGCGCGCGGTGGTGCCGGGCCACGCGCTGCTGCTGGGCCCGGAACAAGCGCCGGCGCGGATAGAGGCGCTGACGCAGTTGGCCGATGGCGTTGAATTGCGGGCGCGGGCCCAGGCCGGCGTGTTCAGCCTGGTGTTGTCCGCGCGCGAGGCGGCGGCGCTGGGCGCGGAGCTGCGCGTCGGCGGCCGTTTCGGCCTGGGCGTGGACGCCGCGGCGCTGATTCCCCTGCCGGCGGAGTCTAGCGCAGGCTCTTGATGCGCTGCTCCAGTTCGTCGAATTCCGGGCGCTCCGTCGAGTACAGCACTTTGCGGCCGAATTCGATGGCGCTGGGCGGCGGATAGCCCTGCATGCCGGCCAGGAGCACGGTCTTGATGCATTGCAGTTCCTTGCTGTCCTCATCCAGTTTCTGCTCCAGCAGGGCGCCCAGCGGCGATACCATGCCGTAGGACAGCAAGATGCCGAGGAAGGTGCCAACCAGGGCCGAGCCTATCATGCCGCCCAGCACCGCCGGCGGCGCGCCGACCGAAGCCATGGTGTTGACCACACCCAGCACCGCCGCGACGATGCCGAAGGCCGGCAGCGCATCGCCCAGGCGCTGGATGGCGGCGATGGGCGCCATGCCCTCCTGATGATGAGTGTCCAGTTCCACATCCATCAGGTTCTCGATTTCAAAGGCGTTCAGATTGCCGCTGACCATGATGCGCAGGTAATCGCGGATGAAGGCCAGGGCGTGGTGGTCATCGGCGATGGCCGGATACTTGCTGAAGATAGGGCTTTGCTGCGGCGTGTCGACATCGGCCTCCAGCGCCATCATGCCCTCCTTGCGCGCCTTGACCTGCAGTTCGTACAGCAAGCTGAGCAAATCCAGCGCGCGCGCCTTGCTGTGGCGCGAGCCCTTGAACGCAGCGGGCAGCGCGCGCGCCACCGCTTTCAAGGTCTTGGTCTGGTTGGCGACGATGAAGGCCCCGAGCGCGCCGCCCAGAATGGCCATCATCTCGGTGGGCATCGCGGAGAGAATGGCGCCGATGGCGCCGCCGTGAATCATAAAAGCGCCGAAGATCATGCCGATCACCACGACATAGCCAATGATTACATTCATAAGGGTTCCTAAGTGCCTATTCAAAGTCTCGCGAGCAAGAGCGAGACAAGGCGAAAACAGCTGAAGAAGCGGCATGTACAAGTGGTACATGGACATTCTGAATGCCGGTACTCTCCGTGCCACATCTCAACGAAGCGCAGCAGACCTTGAGTAGCCTCTAAAGCAGGGTCAGGCCGGTCTTGAAAGACCGTATGCGTTGGCCCGAGCGTGCGACACTGCGGGCCGTGATGCGGTATGACGGCGTTCAGGCGCGAGGGGGCCGGTGTGGAGGACGGTATGCGATCTTGGGCGGTTGCGACGGGCTAAAGGCCGGCCAGCCGGACCGAGCCGCCGCGCAGGGCAGCGCGGCGGCGCGGCTGGGCAGCGGCTGGCATTCGACGCAGCCATATGATTCACCCGCGCAATGGGTGTGGCCGGAGTGCGCCGCCAGCGCGGGTGCTTGGCTGAAGGCGTAGACGGCGGGCGCGCGGCGCGGCGCGCCGTCTATATAGGCCGAGGCTGCGCCCAGCGGCAGAGCCTGCCAGATCAGTAGCAGCAGCAAGGCCAGACAGGCGCTGGGGCTGAATGTCGAATATCGCAACTGGACGTTTCCCATGGGTCGCAGCGCAATCTAAAGCAGGATAAGTGGCCTGGCAAGCCTTGCGTGACCGCTACAGCTGATGTTTTTGGATTTTATGTTAATTATATGGCATCAATCATGCATTTTATGTAATTGGAACTCTTTATTGGGTTAAAAGCTCTATCCGCGGTGCCGGCGGCTAGATTGGCTTGCGCCGGACATGGTCTTGATGAGGTCAATGTAAATGAGCAGTAGAAGACAAGTTTTGGTTTGGACTGGGATTTTGCCGCTACTGGCGCCTTTGGCTGTCGGCGCCTTGAGCACCGGCTGCGCCAGCGCTGGCGCGGTGGTGAAGAAATATCGGATCGATGCCAGCCTGCGTTCGGAGAGCCAGGATTCCCGAGTGCGCAATCTGGTGCTTCACTATACGGCGCTGCCGACTGGCGCATCGTTGGAACAGCTGACCAATGGCGAGCATGGCGCCAGTGCGCACTACTTGGTGCCGGATGGCGGATTGCTGGAGGCTGGCACGGTGTACCAGCTGGTGCCGGAGGAGCGGCGCGCCTGGCATGCCGGACGCAGCTATTGGCAAGGCGACCGGTTGATCAACTCCAGCTCCATCGGCATCGAGATTGTGAATCAGGGTTATCCATCGCCGGAGCAAGATGATCTCCCCCTGATGCAGCGGCGCTGGTTCGACTTCGAGCCCGCGCAGATCGCCGTGGTGGCGCAACTGGCGGCGGACATCATCGCGCGGCATCAGATTCTGCCGCACAAGGTGGTGGGCCATTCCGACGTGTCGCCGGGCCGCAAGGTGGATCCAGGGCCGTTGTTCCCATGGGAGCGCTTGTATCGCGAGCATCACATCGGCGCATGGCCGGAGCGCGAGGCGGTTGAGTACTACCGGCGTCTGGCACCCTATTGCGGCGACGTGCGCGATTTGCAAAAGCGTTTGCTGGACTATGGTTATGAGGCGCCGCAAACCGGGGTGCTGGATAAAGAAAGCCAGGATGTGGTGGCGGCCTTCCAGATGCATTTCCGGCCTGCGCGCTATGACGGCGTGCCGGATGCGGAAACCTCGGCAATCCTGGACGCCTTGCTGGAGAAGTACTTCAAGCGGTCGCGGCCGGGGCGGGCACGTGAACAGCAGCCGGCCGCGGCGCCGAGGAAAGACAACGGCAAGGGCAGTGACAGCTGGCCGTTGACGCCCTAAAAACCTGTTCAAAGTCTGCCGCGCGCCGTGAGACGCGATATGGCGAGTAAGTCTGGTCGCTTTGCCTCGCGCTTGCTCGCAAGGCTTTGGACTGAGCCAAGCCGGTGTTCGAATCACGGGCTTTCGGCCGGGCCGCCTGAAACCGCGGCGGCTATCTCTACTACAGACCCGCCATGTCTCGGGCGGGCTGGCATTTACAGCGAGGCCGCGGGCAGCCGTTGACTGAGCGCTCGGTTTGCCTTCCTCCTCTTCCTCGCTTTCCCTGTGCTTTAGTTTTGTTTGTGCCATAACAAAATCAGGCCTGTCCTTGATCCCGTGTTGAGAGTTGGAAGCTGATTTCCCCATATTATCAATTATCTATTCTAAAACTTGCTCTTATTAATAAGCATTTGTTACTTCTGAATCCAATTAATTTGTAATAAAAACTATCAAATAGTGCTTCCAATTTAAATGCTGCATGTACTAGAATGCAATTAAGGCAGTTGATGTTACTAAACAAGCCTTAATTTACTGGTAATTTGTTTAAAATAGTGAGATTGGAAAGGAAGGTCGAACATGAAACGTCTGCACGCACTTGGACTGGCTGCCTTGGTTTCGGCTTTTTCTTCCGCTGCATTCGCCCAAGGCGGCGAGGTGTACTTCTACGGTGCCATCGTTGAAGGTGGCTGCAGCGCTCAAACCCACGAACTGGCCAGAGCCGACACGGCCCGAGCCAAGCCGGCGCTTGAACTCAAGGAATGCGCCAGCCCAGCCAAGCTGACGCTGGATAGCGAAGCCGGCGCGCAGCAAGCCCAGATCGCCAGCTTGAACGTGCGCAAAGGCGAGAACCAGTTCAGCAGCCGCGAGTTGTTGCGCGGCGCCACAGCCCACGCGGGCGCGGTCAAGTTGCTGGTCAACTACTTCTGATCATAGCCGCGCCGGTATCGGTGCTGAGCTAGCTCAAACAATATCCGGAAACCCATATGGCATTGTCCATGTGGGTTTTTTCCATTCAAAGTGTTGTTTTCTTGCAAATATCGCTTAAACCTTAACAACTCCCTGAAGTAAAACAATTATTCATTATTGATTTATCAAGTTGTTTAAAGTCCATGTGTATCTTTTTGTACATATTTGTAAGTAAAAATTTAATATGAAACAAAAAAATCTACGCAATGTGGCGGCTTGATACTATGCGTCCGTGTTCCAGTTCTGCGCGTCAGCACTGGCGGATAGCCCGCTGCGCGGCATGCGAAGCTGCTATGCGGTTTTGAGAATGATTACCTTTGTTTGGAGTCTATAAAAGTCATGAAAAAGTTTGTTTTTGCCGGTTCCCTGATGGCTGTTGCTGCTTCCTCTATTTTCGCTGCCGCTGGCACTCTCGACGTTAACGGCGAAATCGTAACTTCCGCTTGCGGTCTGGATCCGCAAAGCTCCAAGCTGGTGGTTGACCTGGGCAAAGTGCCGGTGCACGTGTTCAAGAAAGTGGGCGACCGTTCCGCTCCGCAAAACTTTGAAATGAAGCTGACCGATTGCGAACTGGGCACCCTGAAGACCGTTGCCGTCCGCTTCGCTGGCGCCTCCGCTGGCAACAAAGAACTGATGGCCACCACCGGCACCGCCAAGGGCGTGGGCGTGCGTCTGCAGAACTCCACCGGCGCGCTGCTGAAACTGGGCGAGTACGGCAGCCCGATCAACCTGGTTGACGGCACCAACACCCTGCGTTTCACCGCCGCTTACGAAGCTGACGGCTCCGCTGCCGGCGACGCTACCGTTAGCGCGGGTACTGCGAATGGTCATGCCGAATTCGACCTGCAATACAAGTAAGCCGCAGGCGTTCCATTACGGAGCATCGCTATGTTCCGGTCTTTGTTTCCTTGTGCCCTGACGGTCTGAATCCATAAGTGATTCCCGGCCTGGTTTGTCCGCTGTCAGCAATGAGTAGTCTGCAAACCAGGGCATGAGGCTGATACCTCGTATCTCCAATGGCGGTCATTTCTCTGCATGGGCGAAAGCGCGTGTGGCGCAGGACCTTTGCCATCGCGGCGTGCGCGCCGTTTCCGAGCTTCATCTTTTTCTTAAGATCCAAGGGATAACTGGCAGGCATGAACAAGCTTCGCACTCACATCGTGGCAGTCGCACTGGCGTTGACGCCTTGCTTCGCGTATGCGGTGGAGTTCAACGACGCCTTCTTGCAGCTGGAGCCCAATAGCAGCGTCAATCTCGAGCAGTTCGAGAAAGCCGGTTACATCGTTCCCGGCCGCTACATCGTCGATATCTACCTGAATCAGCGTTTTCTGCAGCAGCTTGAGCTCAATTTCCGGGCGGAAGGCCAGGAAGGGGATGTGCGCCCCTGTCTGCCGCCGGAACTGATCCGATTGCTGGGCCTGCGTCCGGGCATTGTCTGGCCGCAAGAGGCCGAGTGCGTGGACTTGCCGGCGATCAGCGCGGCCAAGGTGCGTTATTCCAAGAGCAGCGGTCGCCTGGATATATCGGTTCCGCAGGCGGAACTGGCCTACCGCGACGACGATTACGCGCCGCCTGAGACCTGGAGCGACGGCGTGCCGGCGGCCATGCTCGATTACCGCCTGTTCTACCAGCGCACCGATAACGGTCTGGGCACGAGCAGCAGCAAGGTCACCAGCTACGGCGTGGCCGGCGCGAATGCCGGCCCGTGGCGCCTGCGTTCCAACTACCAGTTCGACAATAGTATTTCCAATGGCAGCAAGCTGAAGTGGAACTACACCCAGGTGTACCGCGATCTGCGCAGCCTGCAGGCGCGGCTCGCCTTTGGCGAAGTCTTCAAGACTTCGGATATTTTCGACGCCTTCTCCATGCGCGGCGTCACGCTGTCCAGCGATGAGCGGATGATTCCGCAGAGCCTGCGCGGCTATGCGCCGCAGGTCAACGGCGTGGCCAAGACCAATGCCAAGGTGACCATCCGCAACCAGGGCCGCGTGTTGTACACCACCAATGTGCCGCCGGGGCCGTTCGTGATCCGCGATCTGAACAGCACCACCCAGGGTCAGTTGGAAGTGACGGTGGAGGAGGCCGACGGCAGCAAGCAGGTGTTCTCGGTCAACACCACGTCGGTGCCCTTCCTGACCCGCAAGGGCATGTTGCGTTACAAGGCGGGCCTGGGGCAGGCGGATCAGAGTCGTAGTTCGGCCAAGCCCAATATCGGCACCGGCGAAATCTCCTACGGCTTGACCGACACCTTGTCGGTGTACAGCGGTTTCATCGCTTCGGCGGATTACCGCTCGCTGGCTTTCGGTTTCGCCAAGGATGTCGGCAGCTGGGGCGCGTTGTCGGCGGACGTGACTCAGGCCAATGCGCATCTGCGCAACGGGCAAGATACCTCCGGGCGCTCTTACCGCTTCAACTACGCGAAAAAACTGGAACGCCTGGACGCGGACGTGCGCTTGTTCGGCTATCGCTTTTCCGACCGCAACTTCCGCTCGCTCGGCCAATATCTGAACAATCTGGACGGTTTGACCGATTACAACGACAAGCAGCGCGTAGGCCTGACCGCCAGCAAGTCCTTTGGTCGCACCACGCTGTATCTGTCGGCGGAAAAGTCCACTTACTGGAACGCCGCGGCCAGCCAGCGCGTGGATATGTCGCTGAACCGCGACCTGGACATCGGCCCGCTGCGCAATGTCAGCGTCAACCTGTCGCTGCAGTCGGTGCGCGACCAGAGCGGCAATAGCTCGCGGGTGTACCTGAGTCTGAGCATGCCGCTGGAAAACAACCGCCGCATCAATTACGACCTGCAACAGAGCGCCGGCAGCACCAGCCATCGCGTCGGCTTCTCCGACAGCAGCCGGCCCAACCACAATTACAGCATGTCGGTCAGCACCGACAGCCAGACCGGCAAACCGACGCTGGCCGGCGACTATCATTACACCGGCGGCGTGCTGCAGGCGGACGCGTCCGCCAGCAAGCAGCAAGGTGGTTACAGCAGCCTGTCGGCGGGCATGGGCAGCTCGCTGGTATTGCACGCCGGTGGCCTGACCATGGGCAACGCCTCTTCCGGCGAAACCCGCCTGCTGGTGAACGCCGACGGCGTCGCCCAAGTGCCGGTGTACGGCAGCGGCGCGCTGACCGATCGCAATGGCTACACCATGCTCTCCGGCATGGGGCCGTATCTGAGCCAGGATGTGCGCCTGGACGCCGACAATATGCCGGACTCGGTGGAGGCCAGCGCGGTGGTGCGTCGCGTGGTGCTGACCGAGGGCGCGGTGGGCAAGGCCGAGTTCCCGGTCAAGGTTGGCCGCAAGGCGTTGCTGACGGTAAGGCTGCCGGATGGCAAAATGCCGCCTCTTGGCGCGGCGGTGACCGACCTCGCGACCAAGCACGATGTCGGCATGGTGGGTGACAACGGCCTGACCTATGTCACCGGCCTGAGCGCCTCCGCGCAGCTGGAAATCAGCTGGGGGCAGCAAAGCTGCCGCCTGGAAGCGCTGCCGGCCGACTACGACTTGAGCCAGGGCGGACGCGATGCGCTGTGCGCACCGCTGGCGAAATAAACAAGGAATCCAATATGAACACATTGCAACGCGGCCTGGGCCTGCTCGCCGCCCTGGCGCTGCCGCTGGCAGCCCAGGCCAATATCCTGCTGGACCGCACCCGGGTGATCTACCTGGAACAGGACAAGAACGTCAGCATGGTGCTGACCAACAAGAACCCGGACCAGCCCTATCTGGTGCAGTCCTGGCTCAGCGATGGCGCCGGCAAGAAGCTGGGTTCGCCCTTCCTGGTGCTGCCGCCCTTGCAGCGCATCGAAGCGGGCGAGAAGGGCGTGATCCGCTTGAGCCGGATTCCCGACAACAGCCTGCCGGCCGATCGTGAGTCGCTGTTCTATCTGAATGTGCAGGAAATTCCGCCCAAGAGCGACAAGGACAATGTGTTGCAGCTGGCGATCAAGTCGCGGATCAAGGTTTTCTACCGTCCCAAGGCGGCGCAGCTGCCGCGTGGCGACAACCCGGCCAACAAACTGCAACTGAGTCATGCCGACGGCAAGCTGGTGTTCAAGAATCCAAGTCCTTATCACATCACCTTGATCGGCATGAGCTTGCCGGGCGAGAAGACGCCACGAGACCTGGATGGCCTGATGGTGCCGCCGCAAGGCGAGGCCTCGTATGCGCTGAAGTCGCTGCCGGCCAGCCTGAAACTGACCAATATCAATGATTACGGCGCGCAGGACACTTACACCTTCGTCTGCGCGAACCAGGCGTGCAGCTACCGCGAAGACAAGCCGCAGTAAGCACGGGCATTCAGGGGAGAGCCATGTTGAATCGACGATTGCCGCGCCTGGCGCTGATGCTGGCCCTGGCAGCGCTGCCGGCGCTGAGCCATGCGCTGGCTTGCAAGGAGAACGGGCGTGATGGCCAAGTGCTGATCACCGAGGACATCGGTTCCACGGTGGCGGTGCCGGTCACGCTGGGCGAGGGCGAGATCATCTGGCACTCCAGCCAGCGTTCTGTCAGCGTGTCCTGCTATAAGGACCACGACGGACTCCGTAATGCCGAGGATGTGTTTTTCTACCCGAATCCGCGTAATAACAGCGCGCCGCAAGGGGTGAAGTTCGGGGTGATGTACAACGGCCAGGCCTATTTCGATCCCAAGCAGCGAATCGCCACCGGCAAGACGATTCCGGCTTGTCCCAAGAAGGATTATCCGGATATCAAGAACTGCCCGACCACCGATTTCAACCTGGACTTCCAGGTGGTGATCGCCACCAAGCCCAAGTATCCGGGCAGCGGCAATGTCGGCGTGACGCAGTTTGAAGTGATGCAGTTCGACGGGGTCGGCGGCATCAACGATATCAAGGGCAGCAATCTGGTGTACAAGGTCACCGGCCTGGACAAGATCCGCTTCATCCAGTGCGCGGTCAAGGTGGCGCTGAACCCGGCCAGCAATACCCTGGATTTCGGCCGCATCACCAAGACCGACAAGGGCCTCAATCCGGCGGTGCCGCGCAAGGATTTTTCCCTGAGCCTGGAAAAAACCTGTGACGATCCGGTCAAGGTCAACGGCTATTTCCGCGGGGTGAACGGCAAGGTGGACGATTACACCGCGCGCCTGGTCAGGAAGGGCGGGGACAAGGACAGCGGCCTGGGTCTGCAACTGTTCTTCGGCGATGGGCGCAAGCTGCGTTTCGATCAGTCCGAATATCTTGCCGACTTCCGCAAAGGCGACCGGCAGAAGATCGTGCCGATGTACGGCACCATCGTGCCTAGCAATCTGGGGCAGGTGGAAGAAGGGCCGTTCACCGGCAGAGTCAATATTGATCTGGACTACCTCTGAGCGTCAGGCTCGGAGGCCTAGGATGGCAGGAGAGGATAGAGAATGAAACCTTGGGCATATTTGCTGGCGCTGCTGTGCGCGGCGCCGCTGGCGCAGGCTGCCGATGGCATGCTGGATGTGTATGGCGAACTGGTGATGAGCGCCTGCGGACTGGACCCGAACTCCCAAAGGCTGGAAGTGGGGCTGGGTCTGGTGTCCTCGCAGATGTTCAAGCGCATCGGAGATCGCTCGCAGCCGGTGCCGTTCAATATCCGCCTGACCGAGTGCTCGATAGACACGCTGACCACGGTGGCGGTGCGCTTCTCCGGCGCGCCGGACCAGGAAAATCGCGCGCTGATGGCGATCACCGGCAGCGCGGAAGGCGTCGGCATACGGCTGCAGTCGCCCACGGGCAGCGATATTGTGCTGGGCGAATACTCTCCGCTGGTCAATCTGACCAATGGCAGCAACAGCCTGCGTTTCAACGCGATGTATGAATCGACTCGAGGCCCGGCGGTGCAGGGGCAGCCGGGCGGCATTCAGCCGGGTTCGGCCAACGGCCTGGCGCAGTTCGACCTGCGTTATATGTAAGCTGCCAAAGTCATAAACACAGCCCTGTCATCGCTAGACGGCAGGGCTGTTTTGGTTTCGGGCGGAGCTCAGCCGGCCAGCCAACTGCCAGGGTGCGCCTCCAGCCAGGTCTTGATGCTCTTGGCGTCGTTGACGCGGGCGGCGCTGCCGCCGGCGGCCAGCAGCACGATGATCAGCGGCTGCGAGCCCACCGTGGCCTGCAGCACCATGCAGCGGCCGGCCTCCTGGATGTAGCCGGTCTTCTGCAGCGAGATATCCCAATCGCCCTCGCGCACCAGCGCATTGCTGTTCTTGTATTGCAGCACGCGGCGGCTGACCGACTGGATCTGATGTTTCTCGGTGGTGGTGAAGGCGCGGATCAAGGGATAGCCGTGCGCGGCGCGCACCATGCGCGCCAAGTCGGCGGCGGTGGAGGTGTTGCGCATGTCCAGCCCGGTGGCGTCATGGAATATGGTTTCGGTCATGCCCAGGCTGCGCGCCTTGCGGTTCATGCGTTCAACAAAGGTGGCGGTGCCGCCCGGCAACGCGGTGCGGGCCAGCGTGGCTGCGGCGCGGTTTTCCGACGACATCAAGGCCAGCAGCAGCATTTCCTTGCGGCTGAGCGTGGTGCCCACCGCCAGGCGGGAAGAGGTGTTCTTCACCCGGTCGATCTCGGCTTCGGATACCGTCACCTCCTGGTCCAGCGAGGCGCCGGAATCCAATAGCACCATCGCCGTCATCAGCTTGGTGATGGAGGCTATGGGCATGCGTTGATGGATATTCTTCTGATACAGCGGTTCACCGGTAATGCCATTAAGCACCAGCACCGAATGAGAACTCAGTCGCGGCGCGGCCTGGTCGGCCATCTGAGTGGCCACCATCACGCCGGACGGCGAACCTGCCAGCACCGGCATGGCTAAGGCCGCGGATACCAGCAGGCTTGCAATTTTCTTGATCATGCGTCACTCCAGGGAGAGCGGATTTTAACGAAACTTGGACTGAATAAATAAACCTTCGGCATATTAGCGGCAAGGCATGGATTTATATCAGTCTGACTGTATTTTAAACAATGTTTTGACTGTGTATAGCCTGAATCGCGGCTTTTTTATAGGGCACGGTAACGGGGGTGTGAATGGCGGCCGAAGCGCGTAGAATCAGGCCATCTCCTCCGACGTCCCGAGCCATGCCGCGCACCTATCCCAACAGCCCGTTCAAACTGCATCAACCATTCGAACCCGCCGGCGACCAGCCCGGCGCCATCGCCCAACTGCTGGAAGGGCTGGAGGATGGCTTGTCCTATCAGACCCTGCTGGGGGTGACCGGCTCCGGCAAGACTTACACCATGGCCAATGTCATTGCGCAAAGCGGCCGTCCGGCCATCATCATGGCGCATAACAAAACCCTGGCCGCGCAGCTGTATAGCGAAATGCGCGAGTTCTTCCCGGAAAACGCCGTCGAGTATTTCGTTTCTTACTATGATTACTATCAGCCGGAAGCCTATGTGCCCAGCCGCGATCTTTTTATTGAAAAAGACTCCAGCATCAATGAGCACATCGAGCAAATGCGGCTGTCGGCGACAAAATCCATTCTGGAACGACCGGACTGCATCATCGTGGCGACGGTGTCTGCAATTTATGGTATCGGCGATCCTTCCGATTACCATCAGATGATTCTACATTTGAAAGAAGGGGAAACCCTGGCGCAGCGCGACATCATCAGCCGGCTGACCACCATGCAGTACGACCGCAACGATATCGACTTCGGCCGCGGCACTTTCCGCGTGCGCGGCGATGTGATCGACATTTATCCGGCGGAGAGCAGCGATACCGCGCTGCGTGTCAGCATGTTCGACGATGAGGTGGAAACGCTGACGCTGTTCGATCCGTTGACCGGGGTGACCAAGCAGCGGGTGGGGCGCTTCACGGTCTTCCCGTCCAGCCACTATGTGACGCCGCGCGACACCGTGCTGCGCGCCTGCGAGCACATCAAGGAAGAACTGCGCGAGCGCATCGAGCGTTATCAGAAAGACGGCAAGTTGGTGGAGGCGCAGCGCCTGGAGCAGCGCACCCGCTTCGATCTGGAAATGCTGTACGAAATGGGGTTCTGCAAGGGCATCGAAAACTACTCGCGGCACTTCTCCGGCCGCGGGCCGGGCGATCCGCCACCGACGCTGATCGACTACCTGCCCAAGAACGCGTTGATGTTCATCGATGAATCCCACGTCACCGTGCCCCAGGTCGGCGCCATGTACAAGGGCGACGCCGCGCGCAAGGCCAATCTGGTGGAATACGGCTTCCGGCTGCCGTCGGCCGCCGACAACCGGCCGCTGAAATTCCACGAGTTCGAGCTGCTGATGCCGCAGACCGTGTTCGTGTCCGCCACGCCGGCCGCTTACGAGAAGGAACACGCCGGCCAGGTGGTGGAGCAGGTGGTGCGTCCCACCGGCCTGGTGGATCCGGAGATGGAAGTGCGGCCGGTGGCCACCCAGGTGGACGATCTGTTGTCCGAGATCCGCCTGCGCATGGAGCGCGGCGAGCGGGTGCTGGTCACCACGCTGACCAAGCGCATGGCCGAGCAACTGGCGGACTATTACACCGAGCACGGCATCAAGGTGCGCTATCTGCACAGCGATATCGACACCGTGGAACGGGTGGAAATCCTCCGCGATCTGCGCTTGGGCGTGTTCGACGTGCTGATCGGCATCAATCTGCTGCGCGAAGGCCTGGACATTCCCGAAGTCAGCCTGGTGGCCATTCTGGATGCGGACAAGGAAGGCTTCCTGCGCTCGGACCGCTCCTTGATCCAGACCATAGGCCGCGCCGCGCGCAACCTCAACGGCAAGGCCTTGCTCTACGCGGACCGTATCACCGATTCGATGAAGCGGGCGATGGACGAGACCGAACGCCGTCGCGCCAAGCAGATGGCCTTCAACGCCGAACATGGCATCGTGCCCAGGGGCGTGGAGAAGAAGATCAAGGACATCATCGACGGCGTCTACAGCGTGGAAGACGAGCGCAAGAAGCTGGTGGACAACGCGCGCGTGGCGATGATGGACGAAAAGACGCTGGCCAAGGAAATCAAGCGCCTGGAGAAAGAAATGATGGAAGCGGCGCGCAATCTGGAGTTCGAAAAGGCGGCCGGCTTGCGCGATCAGCTCAAGCACTTGAAGGAGCAGGCCTGGGTCAACGATCTGTAAAAACCTGTTTACGATCTGCTGCGCGTCGGCGGAATAGTTAGACAAGGGCGTTAAAAACGCTTTCAGAATGCTCATGTACCACCTGTACATTCCGCTTCTTCAACCGTTTTCGCCTTGTCTCGCCTTAGCTCGCGAGATCGTAAACAGGTTCTAAGCCTGGTGCCGCTGTCGGCGCAACGCCCCGCTCGAGTCCGAGCGGGGCGTTGGCTTTTCAGCGCGCGCGCTCCGCGTGCTGGCGGCGATAGCGCTGCGCCAAGGCGGCGCAGGCCATCAGCTGGATCTGATGAAACAGCATCAGCGGCAGCACGATGGAGCCCAAGGCCGGCGCGGCGAACAAGACCTTGGCCATCGGCACGCCGCTGGCCAGGCTCTTCTTGGAACCGCAAAACACGATGGTGATCTGGTCCGCGCGCGAAAAGCCCAGCTTGCGGCTCAACAGCATGGTGAGCGCCAACAGCAGGCCCAGCAAGACCAGGTTGACCAGCAGCAGCGCGGCCAGCGCTTGCGGCGGCGTCTGTTGCCACAGACCGCTGATCACCGCGGCGCTGAATGCGGTATAGACCACCAGCAGGATGGAGCCTTGATCGACATAGCGCAGCAGGCCCTTGTTGCGGTCCACCCAGCCGCCTATCCAGCGGCGGGCGATCTGGCCGGCGATGAAGGGCAGCAGTAACTGCATCACGATGTCCAGCACCGGCCCCCAACCCTGGCCGGCGCCATGATGCTTGACCACCAACAGGCTGACCAGCAAGGGGGTGATGAAAATGCCCAGGATATTGGACGCGGTGGCGCTGCAAATGGCGGCGGGCACATTGCCCTGCGCCATCGAAGTGAAGGCGATGGACGACTGCACGGTGGACGGCAGCATGCACAAATAGAGGATGCCCAGGTAGAGCTGCGGCGTCAGCAGCGGCTGCAATACCGGCTGTAGCAGCAGGCCGAGCGCGGGGAACAGCAGAAAGGTGCAGCCCAGCACCACCAGATGTAGCCGCCAGTGGCTGGCGCCGGCCACTACCGCCTCGCGCGACAGCTTGGCGCCGTGCAGGAAGAACAGCAGCGCGATCGCCAGATTGGTGATCAGGTTGAAGGCGGCGGCGATGTCGCCGGAGCAGGGCAGCAAGGTGGCCATGGCCACGGTGGCGAGCAGGGCCAGGGTGAAGGCATCGAGAAATCGGGGCATGGGGCGAAACAGGGTGATGATCGAGACCTTGCTATTGAAGCGCAGCATCATTGACAATACAAATGCATTTATCTGATTAATTCATGAGTTATTGATATGAATGTCTCTTTGCGGCAGTTGCGGGTGTTTCAGGCCGTGCTCGAGCATGGTGGCTTCAGTCGCGCCGGCGCGGCACTGGGGCTGACCCAGCCGGCGGTGAGCCGCGCGGTGCGGGAGCTGGAGCAGGCATTGGAATTGCGCTTGTTCGACCGCACCACCCGCGAGGTGGTGGCGACCGCGGCGGGACTGCGGCTGCAAGGCAAGCTGACGCGGGTATTGGATGAACTGGAGGACGCCTTGCAGGCGGCGCGGCTGGAGGGCGCGCAGGCGCACGGCGTGGTGCACGTGGCCAGCAGTCCCACCTTGTCCGCCAGTCTGATGCCTTTGTTGCTTGCGCGCTGCCGTCAACATTACCCGCAACTGCGGTTGGTGCTGCACGATCAGGTGCAGCGCCTGAATATCGAGGCGGTGCAGAATGGGCTGGTGGATTTTGGCCTGGTAGTGGAGCCGGACGCGGCGACGCCGCTGGAAAGCGAACCTTTGCTGGAGGATGATTTCTGGCTGGTGTGTCGCCGCGACCACGCGCTGGCGGGGCAGGCGGCCGCGCATTGGACGCAATTGAGCGGTCAGCCGTTGGTGCTGCTGGATCACAGCTCAGGCAGCCGTCGGCTGATAGACGGTTTGCTGGAACAGCACGGTGTTGATTGCGAGGTGGCGCAGCAGCTGGGGCATTCTCAGTCGGTGTTCCGCATGGTCGCGGCGGGTCAGGGCGTCAGCATCAGCCCGGGTTTGGCGATGCCTTTGCCGGCCGGCAGCGATTTGCGGGTGCTGCCCTTGTTGCCGGCGGCGCGGCGGCGCATCGTGTTGATCAAGCGGCCGCACCGCTCCTTGTCGCCGCTGGCGCAGCGGGTGTGGCGGCTGGCGCTGGAGATGCGGCGGGAACTGGCTCAGGCGGCGCGACCGGACGCTTGGGGCGCTTGATGCGGGGCTGCGGCAGCAACTGCAGGCGCAGGACTGGGCTGGCCAGGCACTGACCGTTGCCCGCGCGGAACAAGGTGCCGGTCGCTCTATCGGCCCATAGTTTTCTGCCGCGCAGGGTGACGCTGGAAACCGAACGCTTGATTAGGCCCATCTCGGTGTGCAGCCAGGCGGAGCGGGCCGGCAAGCGGCGCAGGGCCGGCAGGCTGGCTTCCGTCAGATAGCCGCCATCCGGACTCAATTGATAGGTCTTGTGCATGATGGTTCTCCATGATGCCGACACAGGTGCTGGATATGTGCAATATGGTGAATATATTTACTAATTATAAGTGTTAAATGCCGGGGCCAGGACTGGTCCAAGGGATGGCCGGCGTCGAGGCGCCGGCCGCAGCGGGCAGGCTGGAAAAGCCGGACGCTGCGGGCTATCTAGATATTACGTGTCCAGATTTATCGGGCCTTGTTCATTGCACGCGTTGGTAATGCGCGACCATTCTTTGTGGCGGAAGCGCTTAAGAAACTGTTCAACGCCGGGCGTTTCGTGGAGCGTCACACTGAGAACCCGCCTTCGAAGTGTTCATGGGCTTGTGCATTCCGCTTTCCCGGCCGCAATCCCCTTCCGTGCCGGCTTGTTGGCCCGTGAACAGTTTTAAGGGCCGGTCCGTGGCCAGGAACGCAAAAGGAGGAGCGCTGGCAATGTCGCAAATCTTGGTCATTGACGATGAGGTCGTATCCCGGCAATTCCTGATCGCGGTGCTGCAGCGGCTTGGCCTGGGCAAGGTCTCGGAAGCGGTTGACGGCCTGGACGCGCTGATGCAACTGGATGCCGGCGACCGGGTGTTCGACCTGATTTTCTGCGACCTGGACATGCCGCGCATGGATGGCATCGAGTTTGTGCGCCACCTGGGCGAGCGGCGCTATCGCGGCAAGCTGCTGATCACCAGCGGCTTTGATGGACGGGTGCTGAGCAGCGTGGCGGACCTGGCGCGCTTGTACGCCTTGTGCCTGTGCGGCGTGTTGCCCAAGCCGGTGGATCCGGTGCAATTGCTGGCCTTGCTGGCGGCGCCGGTGGAGCCGGGCGAGGCGATCAGCCTGCCGCTGGAGCGCTTGAGCAGCAAAGAGCTGCAGCAAGGCATCGCGCGTGGCGAGGTGGTACCATTTTTCCAGCCGCAGGTGGAGGTGGCCAGCGGCAAGGTGCTGGGCGTGGAAGTGCTGGCGCGCTGGCAGCATCCGCAATTGGGCTTGCTCAGTCCGCTGCAGTTCATCGAACTGGCGGAGGAGAACGGCCTGATCACGCTGCTGACCAAGCGCCTGCTGGCGGATTCCGCGCAAGCGCTGACACGGCTGGCCACGCGGCAGCGGCTGAATATGTCCATCAATCTGTCGATGCAGTCGCTGAGGGACTCCAGCCTGGTGGCCGCCTTCGTCGCCATCTTGGGCGATGCCGGCCTGGATGTGCCGCGGGTGACCTTCGAGGTGACCGAGGGCGGCGTGATGGCGGACCCGGCGCGGGCGCTGGAGATTTTGACCCGCTTGCGGCTGAAGGGCGCCGGCTTGGCGATAGACGACTTCGGCACCGGTTTCGCCAGCATGGACCGGCTGTCGCGCATCCCGTTCACCGAAATGAAGATAGACAAGAGCTTCGTGATCGACGCCGCGGCCCATGCCACCAAGCGCTCGATCTTCGAGGCCAGCGTCGAGCTTGGTCGCAGACTGGGTTTGAACGTGGTGGCCGAAGGCGTGGCGTCGGAGCAGGAATGGGCATTGTGCAGGACGTTTGGCGTGTTCGCCGCGCAGGGTTCTTTCATTTCCCCGCCCGTCGATGAGGCCTCTTTTAGCGCCTGGCTGGCCGGTTGCGGCGGGCAGATGCCGCTGCCGAGCTGAACATGGCCGGTCGGAATGAGTGCTTGTCGTGATGCATTAAATAAGAAAGCGAGAAAATCATGAATCTGTTCAAGTATCTGCCCTTGTTGCTGGCTCTGGCGGTACCTTCGTTGACAGCTTCCGCCGCCGAGACGCTGACCAAACCCAACGGCAAGGTGGTATTGCTGATCAGCGGCGGCATCAGCCGCAAGAACCAGGGTGACGTTGCCGCCTTCGACATGGCAATGCTGTCCGGTTTGCCGCAGCGCAGCTTCAGCACCCACACGCCCTGGTATCCAGGGTTGACCAAATTCTCGGGGCCGCTGCTGCGCGATGTGCTGGCCGCCGTCGGCGCGCGCGGCAAATTGCTGAAAGCGGTGGCGCTGAATGATTACAAGACCGATATCCCCTTCGAAGATGTCAGCCGCTTTGATGTGATCCTGGCGACGCAGATGAACGACAAAGCGATGCCGGTGCGGGAAAAAGGGCCTTTGTTCATCGTTTATCCTTACGACAGCCGAGAAGAGTTGCGTTCCGAACTGTACTACAACCGCTCGGCCTGGCAGCTCAAATCGCTGCAGGTGCATTGAGCGTATGAACATGCCGCATCGAAACCACCTGACCTGGCGAGGCCTGATCCTGATCGGCGCGACCCTGGCTTGCGTGTTCGCCGGCGTCGTCTACATCCAACTGCGCCAGTCCGAAATGCTCAACACCGCGGTGCGCTATGAGGACGACAACATCGTCTGGGCCTATTTCCAGCTGGAAACCGAGGCGATGCGGCTGCAAACGTCGATAGAGCATGTGCTGAACCATGAGCAGGACCGCACCGAGCTGCAGGAGCGCTACGATATCTTTGTCAGCCGGGTGGGGGTGATAGACCATGGCCTGTACTCCAGCCTGCTGGACGGTACCCAGGAATACTTGCAGGCCCGTCCCAAGCTGGACGCCTTCATTCGCAAGGCCGACGCCTATTTCGGCCGCCAGGGCGGCGCCGGTCTTGATCTCGATGGCTTGCGGCGGCTGGACGCGGAGCTGGAAGTGCTGAGCGGGCCGCTGCGCGATTTGTCGTTGGTGGCGAACCAGCGCGTAGCCGAGCAAGTGGACGCGCGCAATAAAAGCATGCAGCAGCACATCCTGGTCAGTAATTGGTTGATGGTTTTCGAATGGGCGCTGATCCTGGGCTTCGCCGTCATCGTGGTCCGCCAGCTGCGGCAGTTGGAACGCCGCCGCCACGAGTTGGAAGGCCTGACCGACAGCCTGGAGCAGGCGCGAGTGCAGGCCGAGGCCGGCAGCATGGCCAAAAGCATGTTCCTGGCCAATATGAGCCATGAAATCCGCACCCCGCTCAATGGCGTGCTGGGGATGCTGTCCCTGCTGGGAGATTGCTCGCCGACGCCGGTGCAGGCCGATTACATCAAGACCGCGGAGGAGTCCGCCCGGCACCTGATGGCCCTGCTCAACGATGTGTTGGACGCCAGCAAGTTGGAATCAGGCAAGCTGGACCTGGCGCCGACGGTGTGCAATTTGCGGCAGTTACTGCAGCAGTGCGAAAGCCTGATGCGTGGTCAGGCGGTGGCCAAGGGCCTGGCCATGCGCATGGCGCTGGATCTGAACGTGCCGGAATGGGTGTTGTGCGATGCTACCCGGCTACGGCAGATTCTGCTGAACCTGCTCAGCAATGCGATCAAGTTCACCGAAATCGGCGCGGTCACCATACAGGCGGAAGTGGCGGACACCGCGGCGGAAGGTTGCACCACGCTGCGGCTGACGATACGGGATACCGGCATCGGCATGGACGACGCCACGCTGGCGCGGCTGTTCAAACGCTTTTCCCAGGGGGACGGTTCGGCCATGCGTCAGTACGGCGGCAGCGGTCTTGGCCTGGAGATATCCCAGAGCCTGGCGCAATTGATGGGCGGCGGCATCACCGTGCATAGCGCGCTGGGTGCCGGCAGTGTGTTCGTGCTGTCGCTGCCCTTGCAGCCGATGCAGCCGCCGGAGGTCTGCTCCTTGCCGGAGAAGGCCGCCGACGGCGCGTTGATGCGTCCGCTGCGGGTGTTGGTGGTGGATGACAACCCGATCAATCGCAAATACATGCATGCGATGTTGCAAAAGCTGGGGCACCTGGTCACGGTGACCAAGGATGGCGCGGAGGCGTTGGATATCGCCACCCGCCAACCCTTCGAGCTAGTGCTGATGGATTTGCACATGCCTGCGATGGACGGCATCGAGGCGTCCCGGCGCCTGCGCGAACGCGCGATGACGCCGGGCATGAAAATCGTGGCGCTGACCGCGGACGCGTTTCCGGAGACGCGGCAGAGGGTGCTGAACTGCGGGCTGGACGATTTCCTGGCCAAGCCGCTGCATGTCGAGGAGTTCAGCGCGATGCTGGAACGCCAGTTCGGCGGCGCGGTGGCGCCAGCGGCGGAGGGGCGGGCGGCGCAGGCGCCAGCCATGCTGGATGTGCTGATGATAGAAAAAATGGTGGAGATGCTGACGCTGGACAAGTACCGGGAACTGGTGACGCAGTTTTTCGCTGGCAAGGGTGAGCTCATCGATGAAGTGCAATCCGCCGCCCGGGCCGGGCAGCGCGATCAAGTGCGCCGTCGCGCCCATAACCTGAAGGGCGCCGCGCTCACGCTGGGATTCAGCGCGCTGGGCGGAGCCTGCTCCGGTCTGGAGCAACAGGCACTGTCCGCGGATGCGGAGCTGGAGGAGGAGGCGGAGCAGGCCGCGACCTTGTTTAACGCCACACGGCGCGCTTGCGTCGAATCCGGCTACCTGGCGGACCTGGACGCGCCGGCGCTGCGTTCCGATTGAGCGCGGGAACTGTCCTGCCAGGCAGTCCCAGAGCCGGCGGCAGGGCGCCGCGGAAATGATAAGATCGGGCAGGAAGCTGCGCCTTGGCGCCCCCGTCTGAATAATATGAGAGCCTGAATCGCCGATGAATGCGCCGCGTCTATCCATTTTATTTGTCTGCATGGGAAATATTTGCCGCTCGCCCACCGCGGAGGGGGTGATGCGTGCCAAGCTGCGAGCGGCGGGACTGGACGCGCGGATTGAAGTGGAATCCGCGGGCACGCATGGCTATCATGTCGGCGAAGCGCCGGACCGCCGCACTTGCCAGGCCGCGCAGCGACGCGGCTACGACCTGTCCGGCCTGCGCGGCCGGCAGGTGGCGGCGGAGGACTTCGCGCGCTTCGATTGGATTCTGGCTGCGGATCGGCAAAATTTGGCTTTGTTAAACGCCAAATGTCCGCCATCCTATCGCGGCAAGCTGCATTTGCTGCTGGAGCCGCTGCCCGGTGGGCAAGAAGTGCCGGATCCATACTATGGAGGCGCCGACGGCTTCGACCAGGTGCTGGACTTGGTGGAGGCGGCCTGCGATGCTTGGCTGCTCCGCGTCGTCGGCGACGCAGAGCGAGCGGCGCGGTGATTCCGCCGCGAGCAATACGGTTTTACGATAATTTCAACCAGAGCCAAGGACGCATATGGGGCAGTTGACAAGGGGCGCCGCCAACAAGCCGCTGGACGTAGTGCCCAGCCATAGCGCGGACATCATCCTGCCCAAGCAGGCCGGCAAGGTGCCGCTGGCCAGTCAGGCGGTGATCGTCATCGGCTCCTCCACCGGCGGCACCGAAGCGCTGCGCACCTTGCTGACCGCGCTGCCGGCATCCATGCCGCCCATCCTGATCACCCAGCACATGCCGGAAATGTTCACCCATTCCTTCGCCACGCGGCTGAACTCCCTGTGCAAGCTGACGGTGAAAGAGGCGGAAGACAATGAAAGGCTGCAAAACGGCACCGTCTACATCGCTCCTGGACACTCCCATCTGCTGGTCAAGCCAGCGCCCACCATAGGCTATGCGATCGGCCTGCATGCCGGGCCGCCAGTGAACCGGCACCGGCCGTCGGTGGATGTGCTGTTCCGTTCCGCCGCCAATCTGGTGGGCAAGAACTGCATAGGCGTGATCCTGACCGGCATGGGCCGGGATGGCGCCAGCGGCATGCTGGAACTCAAGCAGGCCGGAGCCTGGAATATCGCCCAGGACGAAGCCAGCTGCGTGGTGTTCGGCATGCCCAAGGAGGCGATCGCCATGGGCGGCGCCCATGAGGTGCTGGCGCTGGGCAGCATCGCCACGCGGCTGGCGGTGCTGGCCGCGCAAAGGCAGCAGCAGGCGGAACGACCCAACCCTTGATCGAATAAGAAAACATGAAGTATCTCCCTATCCTGGTGGTGGAAGACGACGCCGATCTGCGCGAAGCCATCGTCGACACCCTGAACCTGGCCGGCTATCCGACGGTGGAAGCCGGAGACGGCGCGGCTGCGTTGACTAAATTGAAGGAAGCGCCTGTCGGCCTGATCGTGTCCGATGCCCAGATGGCGCCGATGGACGGCTACGCGCTATTCGAGGAAGCGAAGAAGCGTTACCCGGGCGTGCCCTTCATCCTGATGACCGCCTACGGCGTGATCGAACGGGCGATCGAACTGCTGCGCGCCGGCGCGGCCCACTATCTGCTCAAGCCCTTCGAGCCCGCCAGCCTGATCGCCGAGGTGGAAAAGCATCTGCTGCGCATGCCCAGCGAGGGCAGCGGCGAAGTGGTGGCGGAATCCGCAGCGATGCGGCAGCTGTTCGCGCTGGCCGGCCGAGTGGCCGGCAGCGACGTCAGCGTGATGATTTCCGGTCCCAGCGGCGTGGGCAAGGAAGTGCTGGCGCGTTACATCCACCGCCATTCCAAGCGCGCCGATGGTTCTTTCGTGGCGGTCAACTGCGCGGCGATTCCGGAAAACCTGCTGGAATCCACGCTGTTCGGCCACGAGCGCGGCGCCTTCACCGGCGCGGCGCAAGCCTTGCCCGGCAAGTTCGAGCAGGCGCAGGGCGGCACCATCCTGCTGGACGAAGTGACCGAGATGCCGCTGTCGCTGCAAGCCAAGTTGCTGCGGGTGCTGCAGGAGCGCGAGGTGGAACGCGTCGGCGGCACCAGGACGCTGAAGCTGGACATCCGCGTGCTGGCCACGTCCAACCGCGATTTGCAGGCGGCGGTGGAGGCCGGCCAGTTCCGCGAGGACCTATATTTCCGTTTGAATGTGTTTCCGCTGCGCATCCCAGCGCTGGCCGAGCGCCGCGATGATATTCTGCCACTGGCACGAATTATGCTTAAAAAGTACGCAGAGGCCGCCGGAAGGGGGAGTCTGGTCCTTTCCGAGGATGCGGAACGTCATTTGACGGCCTATAGTTGGGAGGGTAACATCCGCGAACTGGAGAATGTGGTGCAGCGGGCGGTGATTCTTGCCGCCGGGGCGGAAATTCTTGCCGCCGATCTGCTGTTGGACCACGACTCCGCCGCGAGCCAGGTTACCCGGATAGCGTCTGAAAAAGACAATCCCGTGTCGGATGAAACCGACATGAAAACGTTAGAGAAACGCCATATTCTGGAAACCTTGAGCGCGGTGGGCGGCGTCAAGAAGCTAGCCGCGGAAAAACTGGGCATCAGCGAGCGCACATTGCGCTATAAATTGCAGCGTTACCGTGATGAAGACGCGGCCGATGGATGTCAGGAGGTTCCAGATGGAAATGGCTTGGAGTAACCATGTCAGTGCCAAATATCGATCAACTGTTGGGCGAACTGCGCACCGCCTCGGCCTTGGCCGCGGGCAAGACCGCCAGCCCGGCCCCGGATGCGTCCCAGGTGGACTTCTCCGCTGTGCTGAAGTCCACCTTGGAACAGGTGAATTCGGCGCAGCAGACTTCGCAGGAGATGCAGAAGCAATTTGAATTGGGTGACGAGGGGGTCAATCTGCAGGACGTGATGGTGTCGCTGCAGAAAGCCAGCCTGTCGTTCCAGACCATGGTTCAGGCGCGCAACAAGCTGGTCACCGCCTATCAGGAAATCATGAATACCCAAGTCTAGCGCTGCCGGACCCGACCAGCCGGCGGCGGTGGGCTCGAACCTAAAACCACTGTATGGCTGACCTGGCAGAAGAAAACGCTACGCCCGTTTGGCGAAGCCGCATGAATGAGGCGTCCGATCGCTTCAAGGCGCTTCCCAACAATAAAAAAGTCCTGTTCCTGGCGGCTGTGGCCGCCATATTCGCCGTTGTGGTGGGCGCCGTGGTGCTGAACCGCACGCCCAGCTACAAAATCCTGTTCTCCAATATCTCCGACCGCGACGGCGGCCAGGTGGCCGCGTCGCTGCAGCAGATGAATGTCCCGTACCAGCTGGGCGAGGGCGGCACCATCTCGGTACCCTCGGACAAGGTTTACGACGCACGGCTGAAGCTGGCCGCGCAAGGCCTGCCCAAGGCCGGCGGCGTCGGTTTCGAACTGATGGATAATCAGAAGTTCGGCATCAGCCAGTTTGCCGAGCAGGTCAATTACCAGCGCGCGATCGAGGGCGAGTTGGCGCGCACCATAGAAGCGGTGGGCTCGGTGGAGAGCGCTCGCATCCATATCGCCATTCCCAAGCAGAGCGTGTTCGTGCGCGAGCAGCAGCAGCCCACCGCCTCGGTGATGCTGACCCTGTTTCGCGGTCGCCTGCTGGACGCGGGTCAGGTGGCGGGCATCTTGCATCTGGTCTCCAGCTCGGTGCCGAATTTGCCGGTCAAGAACGTCACCATCGTCGATCAGGATGGCAATCTCTTGTCCAAGCAGGGCGGGCCGGATGAAAACTCCGGTCTGGATCAGCGTCAGCTGGGTTATGTGCGCCAGATCGAGGACAGCTACGTCAAGCGTATCGAAGACATCCTGGAGCCCATCTTCGGCAAGGGCAATTCGCGTGCTCAGGTCACCGCCAGCGTCGATTTCGCCGAGGTGGAGCAGACGTCGGAAACCTTCAAGCCCAACTCCAGCCCCAACCCGTCTTCTACCCGCAGCCAGCAGATCAGCGAAAAGCTGAACAACGGCGCGGCGCTGCCGTCCGGCGTGCCGGGCGCCTTGTCCAACCAGCCGCCGTCGGCCGCATCGGCGCCGATCTCGCTGCCGCCGGGAGCGGCGCCGGGCACTGCCACGCTGTCCGGGCAGAATATGGGCGCCTCGGGCACGTTGCAGCGCGACATCACCACCAATTACGAAGTCGACAAGACCATACAGCACACCAAGATGCCGCAGGGCGGCGTCAAGCGCTTGTCCGCCGCCGTGGTGGTCAATTACCGGCGCATGCCGGACAAGAACGGCGAGATGAAGCCGACGCCGCTGACGGCGCAGGAAGTCCAGCAGATCAATAATCTGGTCAAGGAGGCGATGGGCTTCAACACCCAGCGCGGCGATACCCTGAATGTGGTCAACGCGGCGTTCGCCGACGCCGAGGTGCCGGCCACGCTGCAGGAGAAAGTCACTGACTACGTGACCAGCAACGGTTCCAATCTGATCAAGTACGGCTTGCTGACCATCGCGGTGCTCTACTTGCTGTTCGGCGTGGTGCGCCCCATCATGCGCGACCTGGTCAAGCCGCCGGCGCCGGCCAAGGGCAGCGAGGAAGAAGCCGCGGCGCAGGCCGCCGCGGGCGGCGGTCGCCTGCTCGGCGTGGCCGGCGAAGAGGGCGAGGAGGGCGCGGCCGGTCATGCCGGCGCCGCCGCGGGCGGCGGCGATCCGCGCGAAGCGCAGATGCGGCAATACACCACCAATCTGGAAGCTGTGCGTGAAATGGTGAAATCTGATCCGCGCATGGCCGCTCAGATCATCAAGGAATGGATAAGCGCCGATGAGTGAGAACGGAGTGCGCAAGAGCGCGGTGTTGCTGTTCAGCTTGGGGCAGGCGGAGGCCGTCGAGGTGTTCAAATACCTCGGTCCCAAGGAAGTGCAGAAGATTTCGCTGGCGATGGCGGCGATCAATAATCTGAGCTACGAGCAGATTGACGAAGTGGTCAGCGAATTCAAGGGCGAGTGCGCGGCGCGCGCCAGCATCGGCGCGTCCGACGAATACCTGCGCAATGTGCTGATCGAGGCGTTGGGGCCGGACAAGGCGGCCAACCTGCTGGACAAGATCATGCAGGGCAACGATCACAGCGGTATCGAAAGCCTGAAGTGGATGGACCCGTCCTCCGCCGCCGACCTGATCCGCAACGAGCATCCGCAGATCATCGCCACCATCCTGGTGCATCTGGAGCCGGACCTGTCCAGCTCCATCCTGGCCTATTTCCCCGAGCGGATGCGCAACGAGGTGCTGATCCGCACCGCCACGCTGGAGGGGGTGCAGCCGCAGGCGCTGCGCGAATTGAACGATGTGCTGACCCAGCTCTTGTCCGGCTCCGACCGCATCAAGAAGAGCGCGGCCGGCGGCATTGGCTTGACCGCGGAAATCCTCAACTTCATGGGTTCCAATGTCGAGGCCGCCGCGCTCAATTACATCCGCGAATATGATCCGGAATTGGCGCAGCGGATTCAGGACAAGATGTTCGTGTTCGAGAATATTCTGGAAATCGACGACCGTTCGATTCAGACCATTCTGCGCGAAGTGCAGTCCGATTCGCTGGTCATCGCCCTCAAGGGCACCAGCGCCGAGCTCAAGGACAAGATCTTCCGCAATATGTCGCAGCGCGCGGCGGAAATGCTGCGCGACGACCTGGAGTCCAAGGGGCCGGTCAAGCTGTCCGAGGTGGAGGCCGAGCAGAAGGAAATCCTCAAGGTGGTGCGCAAGCTCGCCGACGATGGCCAGATCGTGCTAGGCAGCAAGGGTGGTGATGAAGGTCTCGTCGAGTAATCCCATCATTCCCGGCGAAGAGCTGGAGGGCTGGAGCAGTTGGAGTCCCAACGCGCTGGACGGCCTGACCCAGAAGCTGACGCCGGTGCAATTGATGGAGCTGGCGCAGCAGCGCCGGCGCCAGCGCGAGCAGGAACAGGGCGAGGCCGTTGTGGCGCCGGAAGCGGTTGCGGCCGAGCCGGAAGCGGCGGCCGAGCCGGAGGCGGAGCTGGAAGCGCGCGCGGTCAGCGGTTATCCCACCGCGGCCGAATTGGAAGCCATTCATCAAGAAGCCTGGCAATCCGGGTATGAGGTCGGTGAGGAAGCCGGTCGCGCCGCGGGATTTGAGGAAGGCTTGGCCGCCGGTCGCGATCAGGGTCTGGCCGAGGTGTGCGCCGAGCAAGAGGCGCGTTTCGCCGCCGCCTGGCAGCCCTTGCAGCAATTGAGCGAGAGCTTGACGCGGCAGATCGACCGTTTCGAGTCCGAACTGTCCCAGGACTGGCTGGCGCTGGCGCTGGAGTTGGCCGAGCAACTAAGCCATGGCCTGGCGCGGCAAAACCCCTTGCTGATCCAGGAGTTGCTGCGCGAGGCGCTGGAAGATCTACCGGCCACGCTGACTCAGGCGCGGCTGCGTCTGAACCCGGCGGACCTGGAGGTGGCGCGAGCCTTCCTGGCTCAGGAAACGCCGGAAACGCAATGGCAGTGGATAGAGGACCCCGAGGTGGAGCGCGGTGGCTGCGTGATCGATACCGCCGCGCTGCGCCTGGATCTGACCATGCGCACTCGTGTCGCGGCGCTGCGCAAGGCCTTGGGCATGGACCATGAGCCAGGATCTGATTGAGCGCCAGCGTGGCTGGCTGCGCGATTGCGCGGACAGCGCGCGCGCCGCCAAGCTGTGGCAGCCTTGCGGCAAGCTGGTGCGCGTCACCGGCATGGTGATGGAGGCGGTGGGGCTCAAACTGCCAGTAGGCAGCGCCTGTCAGGTGGCCTTGGCCGATCAGCGCCTGGTTGAGGCCGAGGTGGTGGGCTTCTCCGGCGACAAAGTGTTCCTGATGCCGTTGAGCAATGTGCATGGCTTGCTGCCGGGCACTCCGGTGATGCCGCTATCGCTGGAGCAGCCGCCGCAGTTCGGCCGCAGCGTGGCCCAGGTCGGCGCATTCGGCGCCAGCGGCCGCCAGGTGCCGGTGGGCCTCAGTCTGTTGGGCCGGGTGCTGGACTCGCTGGGCCGGCCGCTGGACGGCAAGGGCGCCATCCATCCCGATGCCTGGTTTCCCTTGCACAGTCAGCCAATGAACCCGCTGGATCGCTCGCCGGTGCGCGATGTGCTGGATGTCGGCGTGCGCGCGATCAATGGCCTGCTAACGGTGGGGCGCGGGCAGCGCCTGGGCCTGTTCGCCGGCTCCGGCGTCGGCAAGTCGGTGCTGCTGGGCATGATGGCGCGCTTTACCAAGGCCGATGTGGTGGTGGTGGGCTTGATCGGCGAGCGTGGTCGCGAGGTCAAGGACTTCATCGAAAACATTCTCGGCGAAGAGGGCATCGCCCGCTCGGTGGTGGTGGCCGCTCCGGCGGACATGCCGCCGCTGATGCGCTTGCATGGCGCCGCCTATGCCACGGCCTTGGCCGAATATTTCCGTGCCCAGGGCTTGGATGTGCTGCTGCTGATGGACTCGGTGACCCGCTACGCGATGGCGCAGCGCGAGATCGCGCTGGCCATCGGCGAGCCGCCGGTGACCAAGGGCTATCCGCCGTCGGTGTTCGCGCGTCTGCCGCAATTGATCGAACGCGCAGGCAATGCCGCCGAGGGTGGCGGTTCCATCACCGGCTTCTATACGGTGCTGTCGGAGGGTGACGATCAGCAAGATCCCATCGCCGACTCGGCGCGCGCGATTCTGGATGGTCACTTCGTGTTGTCGCGCGAGCTGGCCGAATCCGGCCATTATCCGGCGATAGACATCGAACAATCGATCAGCCGGGTGATGGTGGATGTGGTGCCATCGTCGCAGATGAGCCTGGCCCGGCAATTCAAGCAGCTGTATTCGCGTTATCAGCGCAACCGCGACCTGATCAGCGTCGGCGCCTATGTGCCGGGTTCGGACCCGGTGCTGGACGAGGCGATGCGGCGTCAACTGCCGATGGTCGGCTTCCTGACCCAGCCCATGCACGAGTCGCAGGACTATTCCGCCAGCTGCGAGCAGTTGCAGACCGTGTTGTCCTGAGGCTGAGCCATGGCGGAAAGCAAATACCTATTACTGATTCGCCTGGCCGAGGATCGGCAGAAAGCGGCTGGCGAGCGCATGAGGCTGGCGCAGAGCCGTCTGGCCGACGCCCGCTCGCGTCAGGAGCAGTTGGACGCGTTTCGCGGCGAATACCGGCAGCGGCTGAGCAGCCGCGGCGCGCAGGGCATCGGCGCATTGCAGTACCAGGATTTTCAACGTTTCCTCGCCCGTTTGGACGAGGCCATGGTGCAGCAGCAGGGCGAGGTGGAGCGTTGCACCCAGCGCTTCTTGCTGGAGCGCCAGGCCTGGCAGCAGGAATACAAGAAACTGAAGGCTTATGAAAAGCTGCTGCAGCGCGAGCAGGAGCGCGCCGCCGTGCGCGAGGCGCGGCTGCAGCAGAAAGCCAGCGATGAATTCGCTACCCGGCGTTTTTGGGACAATAATCATGGCGAAGAATAAGGGCGCTTGCTTGGCACGTTAGTTGCTTTAACGTCTGCGTCTTACCTTGTAGAGAGTCGGCCATGACGACACCTGTTAACACTGCGGCGGCCAGCCTGGCCAGCAGCAAAGCCAATATGCCGGGAGGCAATTTGGCCACTGCCGGCGACACCGGCGGCGGTGACCTGTTCGCCAGCCTGCTGGGCGTGCAGATGAGCGCCCTGGGCAGTTCCTTCCTGCCGGGCGCCAAGAGCGATGTCTTGGCGGACGCCGGCGCGGACAAGGACAAGCCGGCCAAGAACGAGGATGGCCAGGACGCGCTGTCCCCGTTGCCGGGCATGCCGCTGATGGCGGCCGCGCAGCCGGTCCAGCAGATGGTCACCCTTCCGCGCAATAACGATGCGCTCAGCGGCGCCAAGCTGGCGGACGTGAAGCCGGACCTCGGCGCGGTGCTGCCCGCCGCGGTCAAGATTCGCGATCTGTCGCTGCCGGGTCAGCAAAATTTGCCGGAAGACGGCAAGGTGGTGCCGCAGTTTTTGCCGCTGCAGCCGCAGGAATCGCTGATGGCCAAGCCAGCGGCGCCGACGCCCACCTTTACCGTGCAACAGCCGATAACCGATCCCAATTGGGCCAAGGCGATGAGCGAGCAGGTGATCAATATGGTCAGCCTCAAGGCCGACAAGGCGCAGATTCAGCTGAATCCGCCGCAGTTGGGGCCGATCGAGGTGACCTTGAAAATGAACGGCAACGACCAGGCCCAGGTGTTGTTCGCCGCGGCGGTGCCGGCCACGCGCGAGGCGCTGGAAAACAATATGCACCGCTTGTCGTCCATGCTGGCGGCGGGGGGCATCCAGCTGACCGACGCGCAGGTGTCCAGCGGTCAGTCCGGTCAGCAGCAGCAGGCGTTCCAGCGCGGGCAATCGCAGCGTCAAGGCGAGAGCGAGGAGCCCGAAGCCATGGATGCATTGAGCAGCATCAAGGCCGCTCGGGGCATCCTCAGCATTTTCGCCTGACCATTTGTGATAATCTCCCCTGTTCAATTGGCGGTTAAAATTAGAAAATATAGTGAAGAAATCGTTTAAGATTTCACTATGAACACCCCAGTGAACAGGGCAGATATATGGCAGAAGATAAAAAAGCGGAAAAAGCAGAGAAAAAAGCAGGGGGCGGCGGCAAATTGATGCTGATCGTCATCGTGTTGCTGGTGCTGGTGTTGGCCGCCGTAGGGGGCTTGGCTGCTTATATGTTCACCAATATGAATAAACCGGCCGCGGCCGGCGAACATGCTGAGCAAACCAAGGAAAAACCCAAGAAGAAAAAAGAAGGTCCGCCGATTTTTGAAAAATTGGATACCTTCGTGGTGAATCTGGCCGGCAATGACGGTTCCTTGCTGCAGGTGGACATGCAGGCGGAACTGGCCGACGAGGAAGCCAAGAAGAAATTCACCGATTACGCGCCCAAGATCCGCAGCGCGCTGATCCTGCTGCTGTCGTCCAAGTCCGCGGTGGAACTGGCCACGCCGGACGGCAAGGTTCGGTTGAAGGCGCAGGTCAAGCAGATCATCAATGAGTCGATGGACGCCGGCGAAGAACAGCCGGTGGAAAGCGTGCTCTTCACTTCCTTCATCATCCAGAAGCAATAAGCGTCATGGGCGACGATATTCTTTCCCAGGAAGAGGTGGACGCCCTATTAAGGGGCGTCTCCGGGGAGGACGAGGATGATGCCGGCGGCGGCGACGCCCAAGGCGTCCGCGGCTATGACATCGGTCGGCAGGAGCGCATCGTGCGCGGCCGGATGCCGACGCTGGAAATCATCAACGAGCGTTTCGCGCGCAATCTGCGCATAGGCTTGTTCAACTTCATCCGCCGCAACGCCGAAATTTCGGTCGGTCCGGTACGGGTGCAAAAGTACAGCGAGTTCATCCGCAACCTGGTGGTGCCGACCAACCTGAATCTGGTGCACGTCAAGCCCTTGCGCGGCACTGGTCTGCTGATCTTCGATCCGGACCTGGTGTTCCTGATCGTCGACAATCTGTTCGGCAGCGACGGGCGTTACCATGTACGGGTGGAAGGTCGTGACTTCACGCCCACCGAGCAGCGCATCATCCGCCGCTTGCTGGACGTGGTGTTCACCGAATGCCAGAAAGCCTGGGAGCCGGTGCATCCGATCGAGTTCGTCTACCTGCGCTCGGAGATGAACACCCAGTTCGCCAATATCGCCACGCCCACCGAAGTGGTGGTGGCGATGACCTTCCACATCGAGCTGGGGGCCGGCGGCGGCGATTTCCACATCTGTTTGCCGTACTCCATGGTGGAACCGATCCGCGACGTGCTGTCCAGCACCATGCAGGCGGACCGCACCGAGGTGGATAACCGCTGGGTCAACCTGATGACGCACCAGGTGCAGGCGGCGGAGGTGGAGCTGGTGGCGACGCTGGCGCAGACCAAGGTGACCTTGGGACAGATTTTGAATTTGAAGAATGGCGACGTGGTGATGCTGGACATTCCCGAACGGGTGGAGGCCGATGTGTCGGGCATCCCGGTGTTCGAGGCCAGTTACGGCACCGTGCAGGGGCGCTATGCGCTGAAGGTGGAGCAGGTGCTGGCCGGCGCGAATGATTTTCACGAGCCTCTGGGGGATAAAGAGCAATGAGCGAAGAAGAATTGCAAGCGGCGCAGATGGAGGCCGAAGCCGCCGCCGCGGCCGCTGCAGCCACCAGCGCGGGAGGTGGCGAGGAAGAAGTGTCCATGGACGACTGGGCGGCGGCGATGGCCGAGCAGGAGGTGGAGGAGTCCGCCCCCGAACCGGTGCCGGCGCAGAATCTGTTCCAGGAACTGGGCGCGAGCACTTCCGGCGCCGGCGTGCCGCAGAATCTGGACATGATTCTGGACATTCCGGTACAGCTGACCGTGGAGCTGGGCCGCACCAAGATCGCCATCCGCAACCTGCTGCAATTGGCGCAGGGTTCGGTGGTGGAACTGGACGGCATGGCCGGCGAGCCGATGGACGTGCTGGTCAACGGCTGTCTGATCGCCCAGGGCGAGGTGGTGGTGGTCAACGACAAGTTCGGTATCCGCCTGACCGATATCATTACCCCAGCCGAACGCATTCGCCGCTTGCAGAAATGACGAGACCAGCCATGTTTGCGATGACGCGCCGTGCAGTGCAGGGCGCTTTTTATTTGGTGTCCGGAGTGGCCGCCGCCGCTACCGCCGCGCCGCCGCCTCCGGTGGCGCCGTCGCCGTTCATGAGCTTGTTGCAGGTCTTGTTCGGTCTGGCGGTGGTGCTGGGCGCCATCGTCGGCCTGGCCTGGCTGTTCAAGCGCGTGTCCGGCGGCATGCTGGGCGCCTCCAGCCGCCTCAGGGTGGTCAGCGGCACCATGGTGGGGCCCAAGGAGCGGGTGGTGATCGTGGAGCTGGAGGGCGAGTGGCTGGTGCTGGGGGTGACGCCGCAGCAAGTCAATCTGCTGAGCAAGCTGCCACGGCCGGAAGGCGCGGAGCAGGAAGCCGCTCCGGCAGCGGAGCCGTTCGCGCGCTGGCTGAAGGCGGCGATGGAAAAAGGCCGCAACGGCAAGGCGGGGCGGCAATGAAGCGTGCAGTGCATTATGGCGGCGTGGTCTTGCTGGCGCTGCCGCTGATCGCGGATGCGGCCGGCGGCCTGCCGATGATGAGCAGCACGCCTGCGGCCGGTGGCGGGCAGAATTACTCGCTCAGTCTGCAGATGCTGCTGTTCATGACCGGGCTGACCTTCATCCCGGCGATGATGCTGATGATGACCGCCTTTACCCGCATCATCATCGTGATGTCGCTGCTGCGTCAAGCGATGGGCACCATGCAGTCCCCGCCCAACCAGGTGATAGTCGGTTTGTCGCTGTTCCTGACCCTGTTCGTGATGGGGCCTACCTTCGATCAGGTGTACACCAAGGCCTGGGTGCCGTTCTCCGACGACAAGATTAGCTTTCAGCAGGCGCTGGATGAGGCCAGCCAGCCGATGAAGGCCTTCATGCTGCGTCAGACTCGGGAGAAGGATCTGGCCTTCTTCATCGAGATTTCCCAGTCGGAAAAGCCGCAGACCAAGGCCGATGTGTCGATGAAGACCCTGGTGCCGGCCTATGTGATCAGCGAACTGAAAACCGCGTTCCAGATCGGCTTCATGGTGTTCATTCCCTTCCTGATCATTGATCTGGTGGTGGCCAGCATCCTGATGGCGATGGGCATGATGATGGTGTCGCCGGTGACGATTTCACTGCCGTTCAAGCTGATGCTGTTCGTGCTGGTGGACGGCTGGACCTTGTTGATGGGGTCGCTGGTGCAGAGCTTCTATACTGGCTGAGGGCGGGTGTATGTTATTGCAGCCATTGCGCGCCGCCGATTTGCCCGACTGCCACGCGGTGTTTCTCGACAGCGTTTGGGCATTGGCCGGCGCCTTGTATAGCGAGCGGCAATGCGAGGCCTGGGCGCCGCGAGGACCATGGACGGCTGAGTTGGCGCAAGGCTGGGAGGCGCGCCTGGCGCGCTCCTGGGGCTGCCGCTGGCTGGCGGACGACGGTCGCTTGGCGGGGTTCGCCTGGCTATGCCATGACGGCGAATTCGACATGCTGTTTGTCGCGCCCTGGGCGCAGCGCCGCGGCGGCGCCAGCCGGATGCTGGCGGAACTGGAGGCTCAGGCGGCCGCGGCCGGGGTGGTCGCGCTGCATGCGTGGGCCAGCGCGGCGTCCCGCCCGGTGTTCGAGCGGGCCGGCTATCGGGTGTTGCGGCCCAATCGCGTGCTCTGCCAAGGGGTGACGCTGGATAATGACTTGTTGAGCAAAGGCGGTTGGCAAGAGCCGGCGGCTGTGGGCGATCGGGAGGGGAAATGAGTCCGGAGCTGATCATCAATATCGTGCAGAACGCACTGTACATCCTGATCATCGTCGCGGCGCCGGTGCTGCTGGTGTCGCTGCTGGTGGGCCTGTTGGTCAGCGTGCTGCAGGCGGCGACGCAGATCAACGAAATGACGCTGACCTTCATTCCCAAGTTGCTGGCGATGTTCCTGGTGCTGGTGCTGGCCGGGCCGTGGATGCTGAACACGCTGATCGAGTACACCACGCGGCTGTTCCAGAGCATTCCGCACGTGATCGGCTGATGCTGAGCATTTCCGATGCGCAGATCAACGCGCTGGTGGCCATGTTCGTCTGGCCGTTCGCGCGCATCATCGGCCTGCTGCTGGCGGAGCCGGTGTTTGCCTATCGCGGCGTGCCGCGCCGTTTCAAGGCTGGTTTCGCGTTGATTCTCACCGTGATGCTGGCGCCCTTGCTGCCGCCCTTGCCAGCGGTGCCGCTGGTGTCGGCCGAGGGCATCGCCATCTTGCTGCAGCAGTTGTTGATCGGCTTGGCGATGGGCTTTGTCATGCGCATTGTGATTTCCTCGGTGGAGGTGGCGGGCTTCATCATGGGCTCGCAAACCGGTCTGGGTTTCGCGATGTTCTTCGATCCGATGCACTCGGCCCAGGTGCCGGTGGTGTCGCAGCTGCTGACCCTGTTCACCTTTCTGCTGTTCCTGTCCTTCGACGGTCACCAAGTGGTGCTGTCCACGCTGGTGGAAAGCTATCGGGTGTTGCCGATAGGCATGAACATGCCGGCCCAGGGCATCAAGGCGCTGGTGCTGTGGGGCAGTCATCTGATCGAGTGGGGCATCTGGTTGTCGCTGCCGGTGATCGCGGCGCTGCTGATCACCAACCTGGCCATCGGGGTGATGACGCGCGCCGCGCCGCAGTTCAACATCTTTACTTTCGGCTTTCCGCTGACGCTGATGATAGGCTTCATCAGCATCTATCTGACCTTGCCGATGATGGTGCCGGTGCTGGAGCAGATGTACCGCGCCGGCTTCGAGATGATGCTGGCGATGCTCAAGGCCAAGTGAGCGGCCGCCCCTCCTGTCCAGATTCAAGTTCTGCTAAAATAAGCGCCAATTTTGACTGAAAGGTCCGTCGTGGACCGGACAACAGACAGAGGCAACTATGGCAGGTCACAGTAAATGGGCTAACATCCAGCACCGCAAGGGTCGTCAGGATGCCAAACGTGGCAAGATCTTCACCCGCTTGATCAAGGAAATCACCGTTGCGGCCAAGATGGGCGGCGGCGATCCGAATATGAACCCGCGCCTGCGCCTGGCGGTGGACAAGGCCAAGGCCGAGTCCATGCCCAAGGACAATATCGAGAACGCGATCAAGCGCGGCACCGGCCAGCTCGACGGCGTCGATTACGTGGAGTGCCGCTACGAAGGCTATGGCATCGGCGGCGCGGCGGTGATGGTGGACTGTCTGACCGACAACAAGACCCGCACCGTGGCCGATGTGCGTCACGCCTTCTCCAAGTATGGCGGCAATATGGGCACCGACGGCTGCGTGGCCTTCCAGTTCAGCCATTGCGGCTACCTGGTGTTCGCGCCGGGCGTGGATGAGGAGGCCTTGATGGAGGCCGCGCTGGAAAGCGGCGCCGAGGACGTGGTCGTCAACGACGATGGCTCGATGGAAGTGATCACCGGCCCCTACGAATTCACCGACGTCAAGGAGGCGCTGGAAGCCAAGGGCTTCAAGGCCGAGATGGGCGAGGTGACGATGAAGCCGCAGAATGAAACCGAACTGGCCGGCGACGACGCCGCGCGCATGCAGAAGCTGCTGGACGCGCTGGAAGACCTGGACGATGTGCAGGATGTGTACACCTCGGCGGTGCTGGAAGATTGATTTAAATCCGCCGTGATGCCCCGACCGCCATCATTGGCCGGGTTCGAAAAAGCTCCCCTAGGGGAGCTTTTTTTACGTCTGGAGTTTGGTGTGTAGTGACGGCGCTACATTGAAGCCGGCGCGGCGTCAAGCGGCGATTGTCCGGCTGGAGGCAACTGTTGCATTTGTCGGACAGCCGCGGCTTGGCGCTTCCGGCCTGCTCGTCGCTCTGTTATAAAGCGTGGGCTGATTACGTTTTAGCAACTGGCGTCGGCGCATTCGCATGCCGACGCCGCTGAATGACGACGAGGAAACTATGACCCGGGTCCTGGTGGTGGGCAGTATCAATATGGATCTGGTGGTGGAAGCGGAGCGCTATCCACGGCTGGGTGAAACCTTGTTTGGCGAGCGCTTTGCGTCCTATCCGGGCGGCAAGGGCGCCAACCAGGCGGTGGCCGCCGCGCGCCTGGGCGCGCAGGTGAGTTTGTTGGGCTGCGTGGGCCGCGATATGTTCGGCTCCCAGCTCAAGGACGCGTTGCGGGCCGAGGGCGTGGACATCAGCCGCTTGCGCGAGGCGGATGTGGCCACCGGTTTGGCGACGATTACCCTGGCCGAGGGCGACAACGCCATCGTGGTGGTGCCCGGCGCCAACCATCAGTTGCTGCCGCAGCACCTGGACCAGGATGAACAGGCTTTCCGCGACGCCGACGTGGTGCTGGCGCAAATGGAAGTGCCGCTGGCCACGGTGGAGCGCGCGGCCGAGCTGGCCGAGCGCCACGGCAAGCCTTTCCTGCTCAACCCGGCGCCGGCCCGCAGCCTGCCGCCGGAATTGCTGGCGCGGACGGCCTTGCTGACGCCGAACGAACATGAGTTGGCCTTGGCGCTGGATGCCGATGGCGGCGATTGGCAGGCGCTGCTGCGTCGGCTGCCGGGGCGGGTGGCGATGACGCGCGGCAAGGACGGCGCCTATTTCTGCCGCGCCGACGGCGGCCTGCACCACCAGCCCGGCTTCACGGTGTCCGTGGTGGACAGCACCGGCGCCGGCGACACGTTCAATGGCGCGTTGGCGGCGTTCTGGCTGCAAGGCATCGAGGAGGCGATGGCGCTGGCCTGCGCCGCCGCGGCGCTGTCGGTGACGCGTTCCGGCGCGCAGAGTGGCATGCCGACGCTGGCGGCCTTGCAAGACATGATGAAGGAGCAGGCATGAAACGGCTGGGGCATTTGAACCGCGATATCGCGCGGGTATTGGCCGGCATGGGGCATACCGACAGCCTGGTGATCGCCGATTGCGGCTTGCCGATCCCGCCCGGCGTCGAGTGCATAGACTTGAGCCTGCGCCTGGGCGTGCCGGAATTTCCCGCGGTGCTGGACTCCATCCTGGCGGACTTCAAGGCCGAGCGCGCGCTGTTCGCCGTCGAGTGCCAGCAGCACAGTCCGGCGGTGGAAGTGCTGGCCAATGATATGGCGGCGCACGGCGTGGTGGTGGAATACGCGCCGCACGAGGAATTCAAGCGGCGTTGCCGCGAGGCCAAGGCGGTGATCCGTACCGGCGAATGCACGCCGTACGCCAATGTGATTCTGTACTCCGGCGTGATCTTCTGAAGGGGCGGGCGATGAAGGTAAGCATGCGTGGCATCTGCAAGGCCTTTGGCCCGGTCAAGGTGTTGGAGGCGGTGGATTTCTCGGTGCGGGGCGGCGAAGTGCACGCGCTGATGGGCGAGAACGGCGCCGGCAAATCCACTTTGATGAAAATTCTGTCCGGCGTCTACCAGGCCGATGCCGGCGAGATCCGCATCAACGACCAGGTGGTGACGATACGCTCCACCCGCGACGCCGAGGCCCATGGCATCGCCATCATCCACCAGGAACTGAACCTGATTCCGCAGTTGTCGGTGATGGAGAACCTGTTTCTTGGCCGCGAGCGCGAACACAGCCGCTGCGGCGTGATCAATCGCGCCAGCATGCGGCGCGAAGCCAGCCAGATCCTGCAGCAGCTGGGCGCTGGCCAGATCGATCCCGAGCAGGAGGCCGGTCAGCTGTCCATAGGCCGGCAGCAGATGGTGGAGATCGCCAAGGCCCTGTCCTTGAACGCCAAGCTGCTGATCATGGACGAGCCGACCGCGGCGCTGACCGAGCGCGAGATCGAAGCCTTGTTCGCCTTCATGGAACAGCTCAAACGGCGTGGGGTGGCGATTGTCTATGTGTCGCACCGGATGGAGGAGATCTTCCGCGTCTGCGACAAGATCAGCATCTTGCGTGACGGCTGCTTTGTCGGCGAGCGCCAGATCGCCGCCACCGATTTCGACGAAGTGGTGCGGTTGATGGTGGGGCGAGAGATCGGCGACCGCTTTCCCAAGCGCGATGTCGCGCCGGGCGCGGTGCGGCTGCAGGTGGAGGCGCTGGCCGACGATGGCCGTATCGAAGGGATCGCGTTCGACGCGCGCGCCGGCGAAGTGCTGGGCGTGGCCGGCTTGATGGGCGCCGGTCGCAGCGAAATCCTCAATGTGTTGTTCGGCGTCAAGCCGCGTCGGCGCGGCAGCGTGAGGCTGGATGGCGTGGAATTGAACATACGTCAGCCCGGCGACGCCATCGCCGCCGGCATCGCCTACGTGACCGAAGACCGCAAGAGCCAGGGCCTGGTGCTGGGCATGTCGCTGCGCGAAAACGCCAGCCTGGTGCATCTGCGCCGCCATGCGCGGCTGGGGGTGATCAACGGCCGCTCCGAGCGCGAAGAAGCCGGGCGGCTGATCGAACAGCTGCGCATCCGCACCCGCGACGCGGAACTGGACGTCAAATCCTTGTCCGGGGGCAATCAGCAAAAGGTGGTGTTCGCCAAATGGCTGGCGGAGCCGCCGAAGGTGCTGTTGCTGGACGAGCCGACGCGCGGTGTCGACGTCGGCGGCAAGGCGGAGATCTACCACATCATCAATCAGCTGGCCGCGGCCGGCGTGGCCATCGTCATGGTGTCGTCCGAGCTGCCGGAAGTGATGGCGATGAGCGACCGCATCCTGGTGATACACGAAGGCCGCCAGGCCGGCTTGTTCGATGCCGGTGCGGTCAGCCAGGAAGACATCATGGCCGCGGCGGCCGGCGCGGCCGCGCATTGAATATTCAACGCCTCTAGGGCGCAAGCAAGGGAAACGGTAAGCAAGATGACCCCGCAACACAAAGCAACGCTGCAAAAACTCGGGCCCTTCATCGCCCTGCTGGCGATTTGCGCCGGCCTGTCGGCGCTGAGCGCCGATTTTCTGACCATGGGCAATCTGCTCAATGTGATGCGCCAGGTGTCGATCAACGCCTTGATCGCCTTCGGCATGACCCTGGTCATCCTGCTGGGCGGCATCGATCTGTCGGTGGGCTCCATCCTGGCGCTGTCGTCGGTGTTGACCGCGATGCTGCTGCAGGCCGGCGTCGATCCGCTGCTGGCCACGCTGCTGGGCATCCTGTCCGGCGCGCTGATGGGCTGCTGCAACGGCCTGGTGATCAGCAAGGGCAAGGTGGCGCCCTTCATCGCCACGCTGGCGTCGATGACCATTCTGCGCGGCTTGTCGCTGGTGGCGTCCAACGGCAGCCCGATCACCGGTTTCGGCAGCGATATGTTCTCCATGCTGGGCGGCGGCTATGTGGCCGGCGTGGTGCCGGTGCCGGTGGTGTGGATGCTGCTGCTGTTCGCCGGTCTCTGGTTCGTGCTGAAGAAAACCATTTTCGGCCGCCATGTCTACGCCACCGGCGGCAACGAGGAGTCCGCGCGTCTGTCCGGCGTCAAGGTGGACCGGGTCAAGATCTGGGTCTACACCCTGTCCGGCGCGCTGTCGGCGATGGCCGGCGTGGTGCTGACCTCGCGCCTGAATTCGGCGCAGCCCACCGCCGGCGCCGGCTACGAGCTGGATGCCATCGCCGCGGTGGTGCTGGGCGGCACCAGCCTGACCGGCGGCCGCGGCTGGATCTTCGGCACCCTGATCGGCGCCTTGCTGATCGGTGTGTTGAACAACGGCCTCAATCTGCTGGGCGTGTCCTCGTTCTACCAGCAGGTGATCAAGGGCGTGGTGATTTTGTTGGCGGTGCTGCTGGACCGCAGCGGCAAGAAGTGAGGGCGGGCCCGCAGCCGGCGGGCTCGCCAAGCGACCATTACACAAGGGGAGTTCCGATATGCAACGCTTAATCAAGCCTTTGGTTTTCAGTGTCATTGCGGCCAGTCTGATCGCCTGCACCAAGCAAGGCCCGGCCGATGCCGCCGCGGGCGCCAGCGCGCCGGCAGCGGCTTCCGGCCAGCCGGTGGTGGGCCTGGCGGTGTCCACGCTGAACAACCCATTCTTCGTGTCGCTGCGCAAGGGCGCCGAGGACGAGGCGGCCAAGGAGGGCGTGCGCCTGATCACCGTGGACGCGCAGGATGATTCCGCCAAGCAGCAGGCCAGCGTGGAGGATCTGATCCAGAAAAAGGTGAGCGTGATCCTGATCAATCCCACCGACTCCTCCGCCGTCGCCAATGTGGTGAAGGAAGCGCTGAGCAAGGGCATCAAGGTGGTATCGCTGGACCGCAGCGTCAACGGCGCCGAGGTCAGCGCCCATATTGCCTCGGATAATGTAGCCGGCGGCAAGATGGCGGCCGAGTTCCTGCTGGCCAAGCTGGGCGGCAAGGGCCGCCTGGTTGAGCTGGAGGGCATTCCCGGTTCTTCCGCCGCCCGCGAGCGCGGCCAGGGCTTCCACGCGGTGACCGACGGCAAGGCCGAGGTCAAGGTGGTGGCCAAGCAGCCGGCCGATTTCGACCGCGCCAAGGGTTTGTCGGTGATGGAGAACATCCTGCAGGGCAATAAGGACGTGCAGGGCGTGTTCGCTCACAACGACGAGATGGCGCTGGGCGCCTTGAAGGCGATCCAGGCCGCCGGCCTGAAGAATGTGGCGGTGGTGGGCTTCGACGCCACCGCCGACGCGGTGGCCTCGGTCAAGGCCGGAGGCCTGGCCGCCACCGTGCAGCAGCAGCCGGAGCTGATTGGCCAATACGGTGTGCAGACCGCCAAGAAGCTGATCGATGGCCAGCAAGTGGAGAAGTTCATTCCGGTGCCGCTGAACCTGGTCAAGCAGTAAGCCCGAGCGGCCGCCATCGCGCTGGCGACGGCGGCCCGCTTGAGGTAAGGTGGCCAGCAATCGGCGGCCCCGTCCCGCGCTTGCGCAGGCCGGGGCTGTTTTGCAATCGAGTTTCGAGCGGCCGGCATCGCGCCGCCGCATGAGGAATAGGCTGTCGATGAGCGGCTACAAGCGTTTGACCATAGACGACATCGCGGAACTGGCCGGCGTGTCGCGCACCACCGCCAGCATGGTGCTCAACGGCCATGCCGAGCGCTACCGCATCTCCCAGGCCACGGTGGAGCGGGTGGAGAAGGTAGCGCGCGAGCAGCATTTCAATCCGTCGCAGTCGGCGCGCTCGTTGCGCTCGCGGCGCAGCAACTCGGTGGGGCTGGTGATTCCGGACCTGACCAACTCCGCGCATGCGGCGCTGGCCCAGGCGATGGAAGAATTGTGCCGCCAGCGAGATTACCAGATGCTGCTGGTGACCAGCGACGAAGATCCGCGGCGCGAGGCCGAGGTGATGGCCCACCTGGTGGCGCGGCAGGTGGACGCGATGATCGTGGTGCCGTGCTCGCACGAGGCCAAGTCCTACCAGAAATGGGTGCGGCGGCTGCCGCTGGTGTTCGTCGACCGTCGCGTGGACGGCAGCGGCATTCCTTCGGTGGTCACCGACGGCTGCGCCAGCGTGGAGCGGCTGGTGGGCGACGCGCTGGAGCAGGGGGTGTCCGAAGTGGTGTTCTTCGGCGGTCAGCCGGAGCTGTCGCCCAGCCGCGACCGCCTGCTGGGCTATCGTCGCGCGCTGGCGAGCCGCGGCGTGGCCGAGGGGAGCGACTGGGTTTGCCACCGCGACTACCTGCGCCGCTCCGGCTTCGAACTGATGCAGCAATGGCAGCAGCAGCGCCAGCGGCTGCCGCAGGCCTTGTTCACCGCCTCGGTGTCGCTGTTGGAGGGCGCGCTGGCCTTCATCAACCAGCACTGCGGGCTGGGCAATGCGCCGCTGCGGCTGCTGACTTTCGACGATCATTCCCTGCTGGACTGCCTGCCGGTGCGCGTCGACGCCATCGTGCAGGACAGCCGCGAGATGGCGGCGCGCAGCCTGGAGCTGGCCTTGGGTCTGCTGGAGGGGCGGCGGCCGGACGAGAGCGACGCCTTGGTGGCGGCCAGCCTGCACCGGCGCTGGCCGGCTTAGGGTTTGCTGCCGCTTCGCCAGCCGGCGTACAATAGCCGTTTTACGTTTTCGAGCCAGAGTCACCATGATCCGTACCCGTTTCGCTCCCAGTCCCACCGGTTATCTGCATATCGGCGGCGTGCGCACCGCGCTGTTTTCCTGGGCCTATGCCCGCAAGAACAACGGCGTGTTCGTGCTCCGCATCGAGGACACCGACCTGGAGCGTTCGACGCCGGAATCGGTGAAAGCGATTCTGGACGGCATGCACTGGGTGGGCCTGGACTATGACGAAGGTCCGTTCTATCAAACCCACCGCTTCGACCGTTACAAGGACGTGATCCAGCAACTGCTGGATTCCCGCCATGCCTATCTGTGCTATTGCAGCAAGGACGAGCTGGAAACGATGCGCGCGGAGCAGGAAGCGCGCGGCGAGAAGCCGCGCTACGATCGCCGCTGGCGCCCGGAAGCCGGCAAGACCCTGCCGGCTATCCCCGCGGATGTGACCCCGGTGGTGCGCTTCAAGACCCCGCTGGACGGCGTGGTGGCCTGGGACGACGCGGTCAAGGGCCGCATCGAGATCGCCAACCAGGAACTGGACGACCTGATCATCGCCCGCCCGGACGGCAGCCCGACCTATAACTTCTGCGTGGTGGTGGACGACTGGGACATGCAGATCACCCATGTGATCCGCGGTGACGACCACGTCAACAACACCCCGCGCCAGATCAATATCCTGAAGGCGCTGAACGCGCCGCTGCCGGTGTACGGCCATCTGCCGATGATCCTCAACGAGGACGGCCAGAAGATGTCCAAGCGCCGCGACGCGGTCAGCGTGGTGGACTATGCCGACAAGGGCATCCTGCCGGAGGCGCTGCTCAACTACCTGGCGCGTCTGGGCTGGGGCCACGGTGACGATGAATTCTTCAGCATGGAGCAGTTCGTCGAGTGGTTCAGCCTGGAAGCGGTGAGCGCGTCCGCCAGCCGTTTCAACCATGAAAAATTCATGTGGTTGAACGCCCAGCACATCAAGAGCGCCGACAACGGCCGCCTGGCCGGACTGATCGCGCCGCGCCTGGCCGCCGCCGGCGTGGAGCTGGCCGGCGGGCCCGCCATCGAAGACGTGATCGCCCTGGTCAAGGAAAGGGTGCAGGACCTGAACGCGCTGGCGCTGGAAGTGGACTACTTCTACCGCAAGCGGGAGCCGCTCGCCGCCGATGTGGACAAGCATTTGTCCGGCGACGCCGTCGCGCGCATGGGCCGTTTCGCCGACAAATTGGCGGCGCTTGAGACGTGGTCGGCGGAAACCATCCACGAACTGTTCAAGCCCTTCTGCGCGGAAGAGGGCATCAAGATGGGACAGTTGGGCATGCCGCTGCGCGTGTTGGTGTGCGGCACCACCCAGACGCCGTCGGTGGACGCGGTGCTGGCCGTGATCGGCAAGGATGAGGTGTTGCGCCGCCTGCGCGGCTAAGCGCTGCCTCGACCCGCATCGTTTGATGAACAAACCGCCCCGCGGCTAAGGCCGCGGGGCGGTTTGCGTTGGCGGCGTGTTCAGGCGAGCAGCATGCCTGCGGCGTGCTCATTATTGCTGTCGGGCACGTACTGCGTCATATAGTGGTCCAGTAGCAGGCGCATATAGCGATGGCTCTGGCAGATGGCGTGGCGCAACTCGGCCACCTGATGCGCGGTGGGGTCCACGCCCACCAAGGTAACGATGATGTCCAGCGCCTCCCATGGATGCTCGTCGTCGTAATGGGCGTGCAGCGCCAGCCACTTCATCGCCTTGGCGCGCTTCTCCTTGGGGAATTGCCGCGCGTAATCCTCCTTGGCGCAGACGGCGGAGCACCATTCGCCGGTGGCGCCCTCAATCGCGTAATTGGTGGCCGCCATCGCCACCTCCAGCGATTCGCGGTCGCAGACCTGATGGCACCAATGGCTGAGCGTCAGCGTTTCCAGCGCCTGGCCGTCGTGCAGCAGGCTATGGCTGTCCACGCCGCAGGCGGCGGCCCAGTGCACCCAGTGGTCGGCGTGGTTCTGCTCTACCCGGATATTGCGGATCAGATAGCGCCGCGCCATATCGTGGCCGCGGTGCTTGCCGTAGCGCACCTTCAGCAAATTCCTGGCCATGTATTGCGGGAACTGTTCTATCACCGGCCAGCCGCCGCGCAGAAAGGCCTGGTGGATGGAGGTGGGCAGCATGCCGTCGCGCATTTTCAGGAATAGTTCATGCTCCACCACGCGGCGCTTGTGCTCGTCGCAATGAGCGACCAGCTCCCGTGTCCATTCCGGATAGCTGCGGATGTCCATCAGCGGGCCGTTCCTGGTAAAACCGGTTTCTTTGTTCATTATTTCCCCTTTCCTTGAAGCAGTGGCCGGACTCGCCCGGTCAGACGCCGCGGCCAGGCCGGCCGCCGTGATCCGGCCCTTGCCCTGGCCGGTAAGCTATTGCTGCCGCACGCGGCCGGGGCTGGCGGCGTGGCGGAAGCCGAATGGTTCCGGTTGGCTCAGGTGGAAGCCCTGGGCGTAGTCGACGCCCAGCTTGCGCAGCTCGACCACGATGTCGGGCTTGTCGACGAATTCGGCGATGGTGCGCTTGCCGGTCACATGGCCGATGTGATTGATCATTTCCACCATGGCGTGGTCTATCGGGTCGGAAGCCATTTCGCGAACGAAGCTGCCGTCTATCTTCAGAAAATCCACCGGCAGGTGCTTCAGGTAGGCGAAGGAGGACATGCCGGTGCCGAAATCGTCCAGCGAGAACAGGCAGCCGATCTGGCGCAGCTCGTGGATCAGCCGCTGGGCAGCCTCCAGATTGGCGATGGCATTGGTCTCGGTGATTTCGAAGCAAATGATTTCCGGCGGCACGCCGCTGCGGAGGAATTGCTGCTGCACGAAGGCAAGGAAGCCGTCGTCGCACAAGGTTGAGCCGGACAGATTGATCGCGCAGTGCTGGATGTCCAGATTGCCGGCGCGGCGCAGTTGCGCCAGTTCCTGGAACACTTTTTCCACCACGACGCGGTCGATCTCTGTCATCAGGCCATAGCGTTCCGCGATGGGCACGAACAGCCCAGGTGGTATCTGGCTGCCATCGTCGCCGTTCAGCCGCAGCAGCACTTCGATATAGCGGCCGTTGTCCGCGGTGGCGGACAAGGGGATGATGTCCTGCGCGTAGAGGGTGAAGCGGTTGTCGCGCAGCGCCTGGCGCAGCCGCTGCACCCAGTCCAGTTCGTGGAAGCGCGCCGAGACCTCGGAATTGTGCGGGATGTGCAGCTGGATGCGGTTGCGCCCCTTTTCCTTGGCCATATAGCAGGCGATGTCGGCGGAGCGCATCACCTCGGCCAGCGAGGTGTCGGCGTCGGACACGCAAACCAGGCCGATGCTGGCGCTGATCGAGAAATGGTTGCCTTCCCACTGGAAGCGGCACTCGACGATGGCCTGGCGCAGGCTGTTGGCCTTGGCGATGGCGGCCTCCACCGAGCTATTGCCGAGCAGCACGCCGAATTCGTCGCCGCCCAGCCGCGCCAGGGTGTCCGAGGCGCGCAGCCGGCGCGACACCGCGCGGCTGATCTGGCACAGCAGCTCGTCGCCGGCGGCGTGGCCATAGGTGTCGTTGATCAGCTTGAATTGGTCCAGATCGATGAACATCAGCGCCAGCGAGGCCTCGGCCTGGTCCAACTGTTTGATCGCCTTGTTGGCGCGGGCTTCGAATTCGCGGCGGTTGACCAGGCCGGTCAATGCGTCGTGGCTGGCCTGCCAAGACAGCTCGTTGATGTATTGCTGTTCCGAGGTGTTGTCGTGCAGCACCAGCGCGATGCCGTATTGCTCGCCCTGGCTGTCGCGTATCGGCGCCGCCACCAGGCTGAGCAGCAGCGGGATCGCGTTGTGGCGCAGCATGTGCAGCTTGGGGTAAGTGCGGCTGGGCTCGCTCAGGCCGCTGAGTTCGGCGAAACTTAGCAGGCTTTCCGGTTCCGGACCCTGCGTGACCAGATTGAACACTTCATCGAAGTGCCGGCCCAGGCCTTCCACCTCCAAATGGCCCAGCATGTGCTTGGCGCTGTGGTTCAGATAGACCACCACGCCGCGCATATTCAGGGTGATCACCGCGTCGCCTATCGATTGCAGCGTGATTTCGGCGCGTTGCTGCTCGGCCTGCAGCGCGGCCTTGTAATTGTCCGAGGCCTGGATCAGCCGTCGGATCTGGCGGATGGTCAGCAGCACCAGCAACAGGCCCACCAGCAGATTGACGCTCCACACCGCCTGGCTCACTTCGCGCGAGGCGTCGCCCAGCACCCGGGAGAAGGCCTGGGCCGGCGCCTTGACCGCCTCGTTGATCTGAGCGATCTGCAAGGTGAGGGCGCTCTTGTCCGCCGCGCTCAGCGAACCATCGGCATGACCCTGGCGCAGTTGCTCGCCCAGGGTCTGGATCTCCTGCAGATAGTAGTCGCCTATTCGCCAATAGTGGATGGCCTCCGCCAGATAGCTGACATGGCGGAACCACAGATAGGCGCGGATGATGTTTTCAATGTCGTCGGGATGGTTGCCGCCGTTGAGGAAGCCTTGGCGCGCGGCGTCGAGATTGGGGGGCGAGCGGTCCAGCGCCAGCCGTGCCTGATGATCGCCCAACTGGATGGCGATCGCCTGCTGGTAGCGTTGGAAGTCATGGTCGGCGCCGGTCTGGGCGTAGCGGGTCAGATAGTAGATCGAATCCTTCTGCGCTTTCGACCACAAGCCTTCACCCGCCACATAGGCGCGGGCGGTGGAAACCACATACAGGCTGAACGCGCTCAGCGCCACCTGCATGATGACAATCAGCAGGAAAGGCAGTACGACAAAGAGCAGCTGTCGATTAGCGGTATTCGGCCTCATGGCGGTTCCGGCTGGTGAATAGAGTAAGACGCGGCTACAAGCCCAAGCGGGGTGTTGGCAGTTCCTCCGCTGCGGCCGGCGCGCGAATCCTGGGATGGACCCGCGCCGGCGGCCGATGGGCGCTGCCGGCAGGCGCTCAGCTGTATGGCGTTTTTATCATCCCATTGGAAATTGTTCAATGTTTTTGATAACTATATCGATTGTTTATTGGAGATGGCTTGGCTTGATAATAGATGAATAGCCTAATTTTCATGGACTTGCCGTTGGCGTGAGCGTTCGCCGCCGCGGCGGGCCTCGCGTTTTTCCCGCCGCTTTGGCGTTTGCCTTGGACATGGTGGATAAGCGAAAATAATCCCATTGTTTTAGCGCCGGAAAGGCAATGCCAATGCCGAATGATTTGGCAATGCGTTACTACCTGCTGGGCGAACGCGCCGCGGTGCTGGAAAGCCCGCCGCCGGCGAGCCTGGATTGCCAACGCCGCATCTGGTGGCTGGCGCAGACGCTGGCGGAAGAGGCCGGCCTGATCGAGGTGGTGCCGGGCATGAATAATCTGACCGTGGTTTTCGATCCCGATGCTGGCGCCGACGTCGGCGCTGGTTGGCTTGAGCGGCTGCGCCGCGAATGGGCGCGCGCGCGGCGGGCGACGCCGCAGCCGCGCCAGGTGACGGTGCCGGTGCACTACGGCGGCCGGCATGGGCCGGATCTCGCGGCGGTGGCCGCGCATACCGGCTTGAGCGAGCGGGAAGTCGTCGCCGCTCATGCGGGGGCCGAATACCAGGTGTATTTCCTGGGCTTCCAGCCCGGTTTCGCCTATATGGGCGGCTTGCCGGCATGCCTGGCCACGCCGCGGCGCGCCGAGCCGCGCTTGGCGGTGCCGGCCGGCTCGGTGGGCATAGGCGGCACCCAGACCGGCATTTATCCGGCGGCGAGCCCCGGAGGCTGGCAGATCATAGGCCGCACCGCGCTCAAGCTGTTCGATCCTGGCCGCGATCCGCCATCGTTGCTGCTGCCCGGCGACAGTGTGAGCTTCGCGGCGCAGGAGGGCGAGGATGATTGAAGTCATTCAGGCCGGCGTTCAAAGCACGGTGCAGGACCTGGGGCGCCGCGGTCTGCGCCATCTGGGCGTGGCTCAGTGCGGCGCGCTGGACGCGCCGGCGCTAATCATGGCCAACCGCCTGCTGGACAATGCGGCGGACGCCGCCGGCATCGAGGTGGTTGCGGGGCCGTTCCGCCTGCGTTTTCTCCGTGATGCCTGGTTCGCGTTGGCCGGCGCGGATTTCGGCGCGGAATTGGATGGCGAGCCGGTGTGGAGCGGCTGGCGTTATCCGGCGCGCGCCGGGCAGCAGCTGACGTTGAGCGGCGGCCGTCACGGCATGCGCGCCTACCTGGCGCTGGCTGGCGGCATCGCCGTCCCGCTGGCGCTGGGCGCGCGCGCCACGGATCTGCAAGCCGGGCTGGGCGGCTGGCAGGGGCGGGCGTTGCGAGGCGGCGACCGCTTGCCCCTGGGGGCGGCCGCGCCGCTGTCCGGTCGGCTGGGCCGTCGTGGCCTGGGCTGGTCGCCGGAGTTGCGCTGCCTGCCGGGCCCGGATTGGCATGCGTTCACTCCGGCGACGCGGCAGGCGTTTTGCCGCCAGCAATGGACGGTGTCGCCGCAAAGCAATCGCATGGGCTACCGCTTGCTGGGAGAGGAGCTGGCGCGCGCCTCCGGCGGCGAGTCCTTGTCGCACGCGGTGTTGCCCGGCGTGGTGCAAGTGCCGCCTGGCGGCCAGCCCATCGTATTGCTGGCCGACGCGCAGACCACTGGCGGCTATCCACGCATCGCCTGCGTGATCGAAGCGGATCTGTGGAAGTTGGCGCAGGCGCGTCCAGGCGTCAGGCTACACTTTGTGATGGTGGATGCGCAGCAGGCGACGGCGGCGCGTTTGCGTCAGCGCCAATTATTGCAGGCACAGGATTGGAGCCAGGCATGCAGATCGATCTGAACGCCGATATCGGCGAAGGCTGCGGCGACGACGCCGCGATCATGGACTATGTCAGTTCGGTGAACATCGCCTGTGGCTGGCATGCCGGTGATGCCGAGACAATGTGGTTGGCGCTGCAGGCGGCGGCGCGGCGCGGAGTGGCGGCGGGCGCGCACCCCGGCTTTCCCGACCGGGAAAACTTCGGCCGCCGGCCACTGGCGCGCGCGCCGGAGCGGGTGTACCAGGACATGCTGTATCAATTGGGCGCGCTGGCCGGCCTGGCGCGCGCGGCCGGCGTGGCCCTGCGCCATGTCAAGCCGCACGGCGCCTTGTACAACCAGGCGGCGCGGGATCCGGCGCTGGCCGAGGCCATCGCCCGCGCGGTGAAGGATTTCGATCCCGGCTTGCGGCTGTTCGGCCTGGCCGGCGGCGCCTCCATCGTCGCGGCGCGGCGTCATGGGCTGCGCGTGGTGGAGGAAGTGTTCGCCGATCGCGGCTACCTGTCCGACGGCAGCCTGGCGCCGCGCGGCGAGGCTGGCGCGGTGATAAGGGACGCGGCGGCGGCGCTGGAGCAGACGCTGGACATGGTGCTGCGCGGCCAGGTGCGCGCGGTGAGCGGGGAGTATCTGCCGATACGCGCGGACAGCGTTTGTCTGCATGGCGATGGCGCACAGGCGCTGGCCTTCGCCAGAGGGCTGAGGGAGGGACTGGAGCGGGAGGGTGTGACGGTCGCGGCTCTGTGAATCTGTTTACGATCTCGAGAGCTAAGGCGAGACAAGACGAAAACCAGCGAAAAGCAGAATGTACATTCGCTACATGAGCATTTCGAAGCTGTACTCACCGTGTCACATCTCACGAAGCGCAGCAGACTTTAGAGCAGGTTCTTTAAGAGGCCTACTCATGTTCCGTCGCTTGTCGCGGCATTGGTTTAAGTATGTTCTGGCTCCGCCGGCAGCATTTGCCGCGGCGCCCTGCAAGGGGTATCGGCAACGCTGTCTATCGGGAAAAGAGCCGTTTCAAGGCGGCCTCCCATTCTGTACAGGAGAAAACGCATGGAGCTGGCATCATGTTTACCCTTGGTGGGCATCCCCGTGGTGGTGGCGGGGTTCGCGCTGCGCTTCAATCCGCTGCTGGTGGTCACCGCCGCCGGTCTGGTCACGGGCCTGGCGGTGGGCATGGACATCAGCGTCTTGCTGGAAACCTTCGGCGAGAAATTCCTCAATAGCCGGCAGTTGGCTACGTTCATTCTGATTTTGCCGGTGATCGGCCTGCTGGAGCGCTATGGCTTGAAAGAACGCGCGCAGCAGTGGATCGCCGGCATACGCAGCGCCACCACCGCCCGCGTCCTGATGCTGTATTTCGTGGTGAGGGAGGCGACGGCGGCGCTTGGCCTGATCAATCTGGGTGGTCATGCGCAGACGGTGCGCCCCTTGCTGGCGCCGATGGCGGAAGGGGCGGCGGCCAATCGGCTGGGCGAGTTGCCCGAGGCGCTGCGCGACCGCATCCGCGCCCATGCCGCCGCCTGCGACAATGTCGCGGTCTTCTTTGGCGAGGACATCTTCATCGCCTTCGGCGCGGTGCTCTTGATGGACGCCTTTCTCAAGGAAAACGGCATCACCGATGTGGAGCCGCTGCATATCGGGCTATGGGCGATTCCCACCGCGCTGTGCGCCTTGCTCATCCACATGACGCGGCTGGCGCGGCTTGACGCCAGCTTGCAGCGCGAAGTCGCCGCCTGGCGCGCTCAGCGGGAGGCGTCGGCATGAAAGCCTGGTTCGATATCCACGATGTTTATCATCTGATCGGCATCGTGGTGATGCTGCTGGTGGGCATGACGCTGCGCGATCGCGGCAACCCCAAGCGCTATACCACCGCCTTGTTCTGGTTCTTATTCGGCGCCACCTTCTTGTTTGGCGATTTGCTGCTGTCCTGGCTGGGCAAGCCTCAGGCCTATCGTCTGGTCGGCGTGGCGGTGATCGTCATCGCGCTGCTGGCCGGAACCGGCCGGCTGGCGCTGGGCAGCTACCGCCCCAGCAGCGAGCAGCAAAGGCTGGAGTCGGCGCGGCGGCTGGGCAATCGCATCTTCCTGCCGGCCTTGCTGATTCCCTTGCTCACCGTGGCCTGCACGCTCTTGCTGAAAGGCGTGCGTCTGGGCGACAGCTATCTGTTGGACCAGAAGCACCTGACCCTGGCCTCGCTGGCGACGGCCTGCCTGGCGGCATGCCTGCTGGGCTGGGGGCTGACCGGCGGCACGCCGCTGCAGGCGGTGCGCGAATCCCGGCGCTTGGTGGACACCATAGGCTGGGCCGCCATCCTGCCGCAGATGCTGGCGATGCTGGGCGGCGTCTTCGTCGCCGCCAAGACCGGCTTGGCGGTGCAGCAGGTGGTGAGCCTGTTCGTCGATCCGGGCAATCGCTTGCTGCTGGTGGTGATCTACTGCGTCGGCATGGCGCTGTTCACCATGGTGATGGGCAACGCCTTTGCCGCTTTTCCGGTGATGACCGCCGGCATCGCGCTGCCTTTCCTGATCGTCGGCCAGCATGCCGCCGCCGCGCCGCTGGTGGCGATCGGCATGTATTCCGGCTACTGCGGCACGCTGATGACGCCGATGGCGGCCAATTTCAATATCGTGCCGGCGGCCTTGCTGGAATTGAAAGACAAATACCTGGTGATCAAGACTCAGTTGCCGACCGCGCTGCTGCTGCTGGCGGCGAATATTCTGCTGATGTACTTCATCGTGTTCCGTTGAGGAGGCGGCCATGGTCTTGAGTCTCGAGCAGGCGTCGGCGCTGGCGGAGTTGCCGCTGGCCGGGCTGCGCCGCGAGTATCCGAATCTGCTGGCCCATTTGTTGAATGGCCCGCAGGACCTGGCCGCGCCTCGCGAGCTGCATCCGGTGTTTTACGGCTGCTATGACTGGCATTCCGCCGTGCATGGCTTCTGGCTGCTGGCACGCCTGGCGCGGCGCTTTCCGGCGCTGCCGCAGCAGCCGGCCATCGTTCGGTTGTTTGCCGAGCATTTCACGCCGCGGGCTTTCCTGCGCGAGGCCGAGTACTTTTCCGCGCCCGGCCGCGGCAGCTATGAGCGGCCCTATGGCTGGGCCTGGCTGCTGGCGCTGGCCGCGGAGCTTGGACGCTGGCCGTTGCCGCAGGCTAGCGGCTGGCAAGAGGCGATGCGGCCGCTGACCGGTTTGATCCGCGAGCGCTGGCTGGCGTTTTTGGCGTTGCAGGATTATCCGGTGCGCGCGGGCGGCCATGGCAATACCGCCTTCGCGTTATTGCTGAGCCTGGATCATGCGCGCGCGGTGGGAGACAGGGACTTGGCGCATGGATTGAGCGCGGCGGCGGAGCGTTATTTTCTGGCCGATGCCGACTATCCATCGCAATGGGAGCCGGGCGGCGACGATTTCCTGTCGCCGGCCCTGTGTCAGGCGCTGCTGCTGAGCCGGCTATTGCCGGCCATGGCATTCCGGGACTGGTTGCGCGCTTTTCTGCCGGATTTGCCGCGGCGTGTCCACTTGTTGGCGCCGGCGCGGGTGAGCGACCGCGCCGACCCCAAGCTGGGCCATCTGGATGGTTTGAATCTCAGCCGCGGCTGGTGTTTGCGGCAGTTGGCGGCGGCTTTGCCGCCGGACGACGCTTGGCGGCCGGCGCTGGGCGCCGCGGCGGAAGCGCAGATCGCCGCCAGCCTGCCGCATGTGGCCAGCGGCCATTACACCGGCGAACACTGGCTGGCGACTTTCGCCATGCTGGCGCTGGATCAGGGAGCAGGAGAATGAACAAAATCGTGTTGTTGACAGGGTTCGAACCGTTTGGCGGCGAGAGCCTGAATCCATCCTGGGAGGCCGCGCGGCGGCTGGACGGCGTGGAACTGGCCGGCGCGCGGGTGCATGCACGGCAACTGCCCTGCGAGTTCGGCGCGGCGTTGGCGGCGCTGCGGCGGGAGCTGGACGCCTTGCGGCCGACGCTGGCGGTGGCGGTGGGCCAGGCCGGCGGCAGGGCCGAACTGTCGCTGGAGCGGGTAGCGATCAATATCGACGACGCGCGGATACCGGACAATGCCGGCCGCCAGCCGATAGACCGGCCCATCGTCGCCGGCGGGCCGGCCGCCTATTTCTCCACGCTGCCGATCAAGGCGCAGACGGCGGCCTTGCGCCGCGCCGGCATTCCGGCCGCGGTGTCGCAGAGCGCCGGCACCTTTGTCTGCAACCATGTGTTCTACGGGCTGATGCACGCGCTGGCGGGCGGCCCGGCGCGCGGCGGCTTCATTCACATCCCGTATCTGCCGGAACAGGCGGCCGCGCATCCGGGCGCGCCCAGCATGAGCCTGGACACCATCAGCGCCGGCTTGACGCTGGCGTTGGAGACGGCGCTGACGGCGACGACGGACATTGCCGAGACCGGCGGAACGACGCATTAGAAGTCATTCCGCCTTGGCCGCTTGACGTCGGTGTCGAGGCCGCGCTCAGCTCTTGAGCGCGCGCAGCCACTGCCAGCTGGCGATGCCGGCCAGCGTGGCCAGCAAGGAGCCGCAGACATGGACGGCGATGGCGGTCAGCGCCGGCAGCAGCCGCTGTTGCTGCAACAAGGTGACGACTTCGGCGGAGAAGGTGGAGAAGGTGGTCAGGCCGCCGCAAAAGCCGGTGATCACCAGCAGCCGCCATAGCGGCGACACGCCGGGGGCGCTGGCGAAGAAGGCCACCGCCAGGCCGATGATGTAGCCGCCGATCAGATTGGCCGCCAGCGTGCCGGGCGGCAGGCTGGGCCACAGGCTGTTCAGTTTGACGCCCAAGGCCCAGCGCAGCAGCGCGCCCAGCGCGGCGCCCATCGAGATGGCGAGTATGGTTTTCCACATGGAGCTTGTCTGGCACGAAAGCAAAACCGTATTGTGCCGGCCAGGCGCCGCCAAGTATAGATTGGCTGGCTAGAGGATTTCGGCAATGCTGCGCGCCGCGCGCTTGGCGTCCAGAAAAATCAGCCCCAGCTTGGCCTCGCGCCGCGCGATCACGGTCAGCACCGCATCAGGGCTGGCATGGCTCATCAGGATGTAGCCGTGTTCGCCCTTGACCATCACTTGTTCCAGGCCGCCGCGCGCCAGTTCGCGCGCGGTGCGCTCGCCCAGCGACAGCATCGCCGCCGCCATCGCGCCGACGCGGTCTTCGTCGACCTCCTGCGGCAGCAGCGCTGCCATGGTCAGGCCGTCGGCGGAAATGATGGCGGAGGCCTCGATGTCGGCGGACGCGCCGTTGAGATCGCTCAGGATGGACTTGAGCATTTGTTCACGCATGGTTGTTCTCCGGTTTTGTTCAATGCGCCGGCCGCCGCGCGGCCGGGATTCAGGCGTAGCGGCGCACCAGCAACTCCACCAGGCCGACGAAGGCCTCGCTTTGCAACTGCGGCGCGCCGCCTATGATCAGCGCGAAAGCCTGCTGCGCCACGTGCAGCGGGTAGAAGGCCAGCTGGCTGCGGCCGGCGGGGTCCACCGCCGCCCAGGCGGCGCTGCCCAGGTTCAGATGGTTTTTCAACAGCAGGTGATGGCGGCGGCTCAGCGACATCAGGTCGCCGGCCAGCGCGGCGATCTCCTCCGCGGTTTCGTGGCGGAAGCCGGCGGTGGCGTAATAGAGGCCGTTGTCGTCGGCCAGCAGGGCCTGGCCGCTGCCGGACAGCGCCGCCAGCAGTTCCGGCAGCTGGCTTTCCAGATTGCCGGCCGCCGCCGGCCGCGGCGCGGCGGTGCCGTGCACGAATTCCAGCCGCTGCAGGCGGTAAAGGGTGGCCAGCGCCTGTTCCAGCTCGTCGTCGCACCATTCGCTGAGCAGCGCCTCGCTCAGCGGCACGGTGTGGCCCAGGCGCAGGATGTTGAGCAGCAGGCGGCGGGTCAGGTCGGCTTCGGCGCCGGCGACGGCGTAGAAGGCGCCGGCGGGCGTCGCCATCGGGTAGAGCGGGCCGCTCAGGCGCAGCTCATCGTTCATTGCGCTTCTCCCAGGCCGGGGTCGATAGAGAACAGCAGGGCCAGCAACAGCTGCTTGATGTCTTCGCGGCGGCGGCAGTCCACTTCGAATACCGGCGCGTTCAGGCCGTGGGCGGCCAGCGCCTCGGCGTAGACCGCGGTGGACGGCAGCGGCTTGAGATCGGTCTTGCTGACGCCCAGCGCCAGCGGCGCGCGCCGCAGCAGCGGTTCGAAGGCGCGCAGGAAAAAGGCGAGATCTTGCATCGGGTTGGCGCGGCTGTGATCCAGCAGCAGGATCAGGCCGATGCCGCCGCGGCTGACGATTTCCCACATGAAGTCGAAGCGTTCCTGGCCGGGCGTGCCATACAGATGCACCTTGGTGTCGGCGTCCAGCCGCAGCATGCCGTAGTCCAGCGCCACCGTGGTATGCGCTTTGCGATGCAAGGTCATATCGCTGGCCTTGGCGTCGGTGCGGATGGGCGCGATATCGCTGATGGCGGCGATGGCGGTGGTCTTGCCGGCGCCGACCGGGCCGGCGAACAGGATTTTATTGTCTTGGCTGCGCATGATGGGAATCAGGTAAGGCTCACAAGCTGGTCACTTTTTGCAGGAGCCGGGACAGTAGGCCGGCGCGTTCGGGCGCGGCGGCCTCGGTTTGCGGCGCGCCGGGGCGCACCGGCGCGCTGGAGATCACTTTCAGGGCCGGCGCGTCGCTGCGCCAATCCAGCAGTCCGATGGCGTGGGTGGCGGCGAGGAAGTCGCAAGCGTGTTCGGGTTCGACGCGCAGCAGCCGCACCATGATGCGCAGCGTGGCCGGGGTCTTGGTCAGCAGCGCGCTCAAGCGCGTCGCGTCCGGCAAGGCCTGCAGCCGGGTCAGATTGGGCCATTGCCGCAGCCGCAGCGGCGTGTCGGCGCCGATGCCGGCCGGCAAGCGGCCCTGGCTGCTCCAGATCGCCAACTGCCACAGCAGCGCCGGCAGCGGCTGGGTGAGGACGCCGGGTGTGGCGCCGGCGGCCTGCGCGCGCAGCGTCGGCGCGTCCTGGCGGCACAGTTCGCGCAGCTGCTCCGCCGGTTGCAGCCATTGCGCTTGCGCGCAGTCCGGCCGCAGCCACAGCAAGGGTTGGCCGTCGGCCAGCAGCAGCGCCGGCCGCGGCTGACGCGCCAGCCGCGCGGCGGCGCCGAGCAGGCCGCGGCGCGGGTCGAAGCGCCGCACGGTGACCGAGCGCGGCGCGGCGGGGGCGGCGCTGGGCGCGATATCCGGAACCGCGCGGGGTTCGGCGAGCGCGGCCGGCGCTGCGATCGGAGGCGCGCTATTTGCCGCGGGCGGTGCAACTGAGGTGGTTTGGGGCGCGCAGCCGTCCTCGGACCGTGTTGTCCGCGGCGGCTTGGCCAGCAGCGCCTGCAGTTGCGGAAATAGGGTTTCCACTCGCAGAGGCTTGCCCAGCACCGGTGCCGGCGCTTGAGCCGGCGCGCTGGAGGCGACTATCAGCGCCGGCAAGTCCGGATGACGCTGGCGGAAGTCCTCCCAGGCCCGCCAGCCGATGGCGCTGTCGATGTCGACGATGGCCAGGTCCGGCGGCGAGTCGGGCGCGCCCGTTTCCAGCAGGCGGTAGCGCAGGCTGCGATGCAGGCGGAAAGCCATGCGCAGCAGCGCCAGCTTGCGCTCGTCCATGCCGACGGCGAGCACGGCTATATCGATGGCGGTGAGATCTTGGCTCGGCATGGCGGATCAGGCGGCCAACATGCGCCGGTGGCTGGGGCCGGCCTCGGTGTCGAAACCGGCCAGATGGGCGCTGACCTCCAGCGGCAGCCGCGGCGCATGGCCGCGCAGTTGGCGCAGCAGCCACTGGAAGCGGGCCGGGTCGTCCTGGCGGCGGTAGAGTTGCAGCAGCGGCGGATAGTTGGCGGCGTCGTCCGGCTGCGCCAAGACCGCTTGTTCCAGGATATGAATCGCCATGTCCACCTGGCCTTCGCTCAGATAGGCGTCGGCTTCGGCGCGGGGATCTGTCGCCGCCAGCTCGGCCGTGGCGGCATGGCGAGTCACCAGCGGCAGACGCTGCGGCGCGGAGCCGACCGCGGCGATATTGAGGCCCAGGCTGCGGCCGATGCGCTCTAGTTCCGGCCGGTCTGGGCGCAGCGCCAGCAGATCCAGCGCCGGATGGACGCCGAGCAGCCAGCCGGCGTGGATCAGCTGTTCCTTGAGGTCGGCGCCGTGGCCGTCCAGCAAGAGATGGAATTGCCACAATACCCGCACATAGCGCTGCAACTGCCGCTGCCGGTAATGCACATGCAGCAGGTCCAGCAGGTGGGAGAGCGAATCCGGGCGCAGCGCCAGCGCCTGCTCCAAGGCGGCCGCGGCCGCGGTGTATTCCTGCCAGCGCAACCAGACTCGGGCCTGGCGTTCTGCCGGCAGCAGGGCGGCGACGGCGTCCTTTTCCGCCTCGTTCAGCGGAAACAAGGGCGCGTAGCCTTGCAGCAGTGTTTGCGGGCGCAATGGACAGGGTTCCAGATCGCCGACGTCCGCGGCTTGTGCCGGCGCAGTCGGCGCGGCCGATGCTTCAAGCGCCGGCGCATCGTCGCCCAGGCGCAGGCGAATCGCCTCGGGGTCCCAGCCCAATCTTTGCTCGGCCAGCACGCGCAGCGCCAGATGGTTGCGCTCGATGCGCAGCCCGGCTTCCAGCGCCTGTTCCAGTTGCTCGCGCCCGATCAGCGCCAGATCATGCTGGCGTTCCAGCATCGCGCCGTAGTCGTCCAGCGCGCCGGTTTGCAGGTACAGCCCGGTCAGGCGTTGCAAGTGCTTGGCCGAATGCGGCGCCAGGCGGTCCACATAATGGCGCAAGGCCTGCGCCGCCTGTCCCAGGTAGCCGAACTCGATGAAGATGTCGACTTCGGTCAGCAAGTCGACTTCGTCCACCTGATAGGGCTGGCCGGCGGCATCTGTCGGGCCGTCCAACTCTATTTCCCTAGTGTCAGCGATATCCTCGCGACCGGCGCCGGCGCGGCCGGAGCGCCAGCGCAAGGCGGCCAGCAACGTCAGCAGGCCCATGGCCAGCGCCAGGCCGGGAATCAGCTCCATGCCCTGCGGCAGCCAGTCAGCCATGGGGGATGGCCTCCCGCGGCGGCGGCGCGAAATCGGCGGGGCCGATCAGGTCGGTGCCGCACTCCAGGGTTTCGAACCAGTCCAGGAAGCGCTTCACCATCGCCTTGCCCTGGAAGGAGCCGCCGTGCTGCGGCACTATCCATTCCACGTCCAATTGGCGGACCATGTCCACCCATAGCCGGCAGGCCTTGTTATTGGTCATATAGCGGCGGTGGAAGGCGAGCATGTGGCTATCGTGCAGATGGGAGTCGAAATCGCTGACCGGCAGGCCGGCGGCGTGGCCGTCCATCAGCGAGGCGCCGATGTCGCCGGAGAACAGGATCTTGCTGATCGGATCGTAGATCTGGAAGAAGCCCACGGTGTGCAGATAGTGGGCGGGGACGATTTGCAGATCGGCGCCGCCCAGGCGCAGCCACATGCCGCGCGGCGGAATCGCCACCAGGCGCCCGGCGGTGGCGCCGCGCATGCAGAAATGGGGCAGGAAGCGGGTCCATTCCTCGGCGATGATCACCTGGGCGTCGGTGATCAGCAGCCAGCCGCCGACCGAGGCGATGATGTCCGGATCCTGGTGCGAGGCGAAGATGTAGCGGGTGTGCGAGGGCAGGAAGTAATCGGCCAGCTCGGCGATCAAATGCTTGTAGGTCAGATTGCCGCCGGGATCGAGCAGGATGCCTTCGCCCTGATCGATGATGGCGAATTGATTGGACTGAATGCCTTCGCCTTGCACCAGTTCGGTGAAGGCCACGCATTTGTGATTGCCGTCGTCGTAAAGCACCAATGCCATGAGCTGCCTTGTCTGCTCGAACGCGCCCGCGAGCGTGGCGGGCGCGGTGTCGCCGCGTATGCCGTAAGAATGGCGCAATATTATGCAGCTGGTATGGTTGGGGTCTTGACCTGGGTCAAGCCGACCCGGAACGAATATTTCGATACCGACATGACAGCGCGGCATTAAAGATGTATTATTTTTACATCTTTAAAAGCGCAGCGGCCCGGAAGGGCATTTTTTGGCGCGAATAATATGTATTTCACACACATCTTCAAGGAGCCATCATGTTGAGTCCCACCACCCGCCAGTTGGTCAAGGCCACCGTTCCCGTGTTGCAACAGCATGGGGTGGCGCTGACCAGTCATTTCTATCGCCGCATGTTCAGCCACAACCCGGAGTTGAAGAACCTTTTCAACCAGGGGCATCAGCATTCCGGCCAGCAACAGCAGGCGCTGGCCATGGCGGTGCTGGCCTATGCCCAGCATATCGATGACCCCTCGCCGCTGGCGCCGGTGCTGACCCGGGTGGCGCACAAGCATGTGAGCCTGGGCATTCGCGCCGAGCACTATCCCATCGTCGGCAAGCATCTGCTGGCATCGATCCAGGAGGTGATGGGGGAGGCGGCCACGCCGGAGCTGGTCGAGGCCTGGGCCGCCGCTTACGGACAGTTGGCGGATATCTTGATCGCCGAGGAGCGCGAGTTGTACCGCGCCACCGCCAATGCCGAGGGCGGCTGGGCCGGCTGGAGGCCGTTCCGTATCGAACGCAAGGTGGCGGAGAGCGAGGAAATCACTTCCTTCTATCTGGTGCCGGCCGATGGCGGCGCGGTGCCTGGTTTCCGGCCTGGCCAATATGTGTCGGTCAAATGCTTCATTGAGGAATGGGGCCTGGCCCAGCCGCGCCAGTACAGCTTGTCTGACGCGCCCAACGGCGAGTATCTGCGGATCTCGGTCAAGCGCGAGGCCGGCGGCGAGGACAAACCGGCGGGACGGGTATCCAACCTGCTGCACGCGGAGAAGCGAGAGGGCGATGTCCTGGAACTGAGCGCGCCGCAGGGTGATTTCTTCTTGCATGAGGAGCGCAGCGGCCCGGTGGTGTTGATCAGCGCTGGCGTCGGCCAGACGCCGATGCTGTCCATGCTGCGCCATTTGTTGAAAACCGGCAGCCGCCGTGAAATCCGCTACTTGCACGCGGCGCGTCATGGCGGCGCGCACGCGATGCGCGAGGGCGTGCGGCAAATGACGGAGAACCACCCGCAGTTGCGCGCCCATGTGTGTTATGAAGCGCCGCGCGCGCAAGACCAGTTGGGCCGCGACTTTCAGCAGCAGGGCCGGCTGCAACTGAGCCAACTGCGCGAACTGGCGCTGCTGAACGACGCCGACTACTACCTGTGCGGCCCGGTGGGCTTCATGCTGGCGCAGCGCGCCAGCCTGTTGGACCTGGGCGTGGCGGCGGAACGGGTGCATTTCGAAGTGTTCGGCTCCAACGCCGTCGCCGGTTGAGCGGCGCGCCGCCCGCGTCCCCATTGAGTCGGCGGCGCAGGCGGCGTATGCTGCCGCGGTTTCCCTCTAGGTCCCGGACCATGCAACTGACCCGTTTCACCGATCTTGGCCTGCGCGTGCTGATGTATCTGACCTGGCAGGAGGATGGCCAGCTGGCCACCATCCCGGAAATCGCCGAGCGCTTCGAAGTGTCTCGCAATCACTTGGTCAAGGTCGTCCACTTCATGGCGCAGCAGGGCTGGCTGCAAACCAGCCGCGGCAAGGGCGGCGGATTGGCGCTGGCGCGAGCGCCGGAGCAGTACCGCGTCGGCGAGGTGGTGCGCGCGCTGGAAGGCTTGTCGCAGTTGATAGACTGCGCCGAGCCGCCGTGCGCGCTGCGGCCGGGCTGCCGGCTCAAAGGCGCGTTGGATCTGGCGCTGGCGGCGTTTTTCCAGACGCTGGACCAATACACGCTGCGTGACATCATCGCCGCGCCCACCGGTGAGGCCATCATCCGGCTGCATCGGCTGGCGCCTGGCGTCAAGTAATGACGTTGTTGTTTTTATTTGATTAAATACATTTTCTCATTTGTAATATTTTTTACATCACCTTGTCGTGAATTGGATGGGTACTTACACTGCCCGCCATGCCTTATTCGATCCTAATCCCTATCATTCTGTTGCTGGCCGGTTGTGACGCGGCCGAGCTGTCCAAAATCAGTCAATCCGCGGAAGTGAAGGCGCTGGCCAAGGCCGGTGAAGCCGCGCTGCGCCAGCTGGAGCAGGCGACGCGGCCGGCCGACGCCGCCGCGCCGGGCCGGGTACAGGCCGCAACCTTGGTCAGCGGCAGCAAGCAAGTGGGGCACCGCGATTTTTCCAATGCCAAGAAAGTGCTGCCACGCGTGTTCGCCGGCATGGAGCAGGATTTCTACTGCGGCTGCGATTACCGCGACAAGGCGGTGAACTGGAAGTCTTGCGGCTATGCGCCGCGCAAATCGGAAACCCGCGCCAGCCGCATCGAGTGGGAGCACGTGGTGCCGGCCTGGAACCTGGGCCACCAGCGGCAATGCTGGCAGCAGGGCGGCCGCAAGAACTGCGCGTCCAGCGACCCGGTGTTCCGCATGGCCGAAGGCGATCTGAACAATCTGGTGCCGGCGGTGGGCGAGGTCAACGGCGACCGCGCCAACTTCGCTTACGGCGCGTGGAGCCGCAAGCCGACGCCTATGTACGGCCAATGCCAATCGGTGACGGATTTCGGCAACAAGCGCTTCCAGCCGCGCGAGGAAGTGCGCGGCGCGGCGGCGCGCATCACTTTGTACATGCATGCCCGCTACCAACTGCGCATGAGCCGGCAGGACCAGCAACTGATGTGCGCCTGGGCGCGCCAGTATCCGGTGGATGCCTGGGAGCGCCGCCGCGACGCGCGCATCGTGCAGTTGCAGGGCGAGGGCAATTTCCTGGTGGCGCAGCCGCAGCGGCTGGCCGAGCTGTGCGGCGCTATTTGACCGCGCCGTCCATGCCGCGCATGAAATAGCGCTGGCAGAACAGGAAGACCAGCAGCACCGGCGCGATGGTCAGCACCGCGCCGGCGGCCACCATGCGGGTGGAAGTGGCGAACGCGCCTTTCAGGTATTGCACTCCGACGGACAGCGGATACAGCTCCGGGCTTTTCAGCACCACGCTGGGCCAGACATAGCTGTTCCAAGACCACACCAGGGTGAAGATGGCCAGCGTGGCCAGATAGGGCCGGCTCAGCGGCAGGCAGATGCGCCAGAACAGCTGCCAGTCGTCGGCGCCGTCCATGCGCGCGGCGGCGACGATTTCCTCGGGAATCTCCTCGAAGGCGTGTTTCATCAGGAAGATGCCGAAGGCGCCGGCCAGCGCCGGCAGCGCCACGCCGACGCGGCTGTCGTCCAGGCCCAGCCAGGACAGGGTCACGTAGTTGCTGAGCACATTGGTCTCGCTGGGCAGCAGCAAGGTGGCGATGATGGCGTAGAACACCCATTGCCGGCCGCGGAAGTGCAGCTGCGCCAGCGCGAAGCCGGCGCAGCTGGAAACCAGCAGCGTGCCGGCGGTGGTCAGCCCGGAAATCAGCGCCGAGTTCCACAAAAACCGCCCCATCGGGATCTGCTGCCAGACTTCGGCGAAGTGGGCGAGGGACCAAGCGTCCGGCAGCCGCGGCGGGAAATCGAATACCTGCTCGCCGTCGCCCAGCGCAATCGCCAGCGTCCACACAAAGGGATAGCAGGCGGCGCCGGCCAGCGTCAGCAACAGCAGATAGTCCGGCAGCCGCCGCAGCGATCGCGCGACGGCGCTGGAACGAAGGGGGGGCATGACGGCGGAAGTCTTGGCTGACATGGGCGGGCCTAACGGTGGTCTGGGCGCAGCAGGCGGAAATTGAGGCCGGCCAGCAGCAGGCAGACCACGGTCAAGAGTAGGCCGGCGGCGGCGCCGCGGCCAAAGTCCAGTTGATCGAAGCCCTGGTGGAACATGTAGTAGAGCACGGTGTAGGTCGAGTTCAGCGGCCCGCCGCGCGTCATCACCAGCACCTCCTCGAAGGCCTTGAGCGCGTCCAGCGTCGAGATCAGGCTGCAAAACAGAATGGTGGGCTTCAGCATCGGCAGGGTAATGCGCCAGAAACGCTGCCAGGCATTGGCGCCGTCCAGCCGCGCCGCTTCCTGCATCTCCGCTGGGATCGCCTGCAGGCCGGCGAGGTAGAGCACCATGTAATAGCCGATGCCGCGCCAGAAAGTGACGAACATCACTGAAAACAGCGCGATGTCCTCGTCGCTGAGAAAGCCGATCTCCTGCTGCGCCGCCAGCAGGCCCAGCCAGCGCAGCGCGCTGTTGAGCACGCCGTAATCGGCATACATCCAGTTCCACATGATGCCGACCACGGCCACGGTGGTGATCACCGGCAGATAGATGGCGGCACGGAACAGCTTGATGCCGCGCAGCGACCGGTTGGCCAACAGCGCCAGCGCGATGGCGGCCAGCTGGATGGCCGGCACCACCAGCAGATAGAGCAGGGAATTGCGCAGCGCGCGCCAGAACACCTCGTCCTGCAACAGATAATCGAAGTTCTCCAGCCCGGCCCATTGCGGCGGCGACAGCAGATCATAGCGAGTGAAGGCCAGATAGCTGCCGAACAGCAGCGGCCAGAACGTGAACACCGCCATCAGCAGCAGGGCCGGAGTCAGGAACAGCCAGGCGTTGCGGGCGCTGGATCGCATCGTGGAAACGCGCTTAGCGCAACTGCCGGTTCCAGAACGCTGCGGCCTCGTCCAGCGCCAGCTGGGCGTCCTTGCGGCCGGTGACCGCGGCTTCCGCGCTGTCCACCAGCTTTTTCTTCAAGTCCGCCAGCCGCGGCACGCCGCTCAGGCTGAAAGTGCGGATGTCCGGCGCCACCTTGGCGCCCTGGACGCGGGCGGCGTCGACCAGGCTGCCGCCGGCCTGGGTGAAGTAGGGATCGCGCAGCGCGGCGCGGGTGGAGGGAAAGGTGGCGCCGGTCACCTTGGAAAACGCCAGCTGTTGCGCGTCGCTGGTGAGGAAGCGCGCGAACTTGATCGCCTCGGCCTGGGTGGCCGCGGGCAGGCCCTTGGACACCGCCCAGCCAAACTGGTAGCCGCCCTGGACCATGCCGGTGGGACCCAGCGGCGCCGGCTGCACCCGGCTGACCGCGAAAATGGCGCGGGCGTCGCTCTGGGTGCGGCGCACCGCGGTGGGCGCGGTTTCCATCATCGCCAGCCGGCCGCTGTTATAGAGCTTGACGCTGGCCTGGTAGTTGTCGTCGGCGAACAGGTTTTCCTTGGCCAGCGCGCCAGCTTTGTAGGCGTCGGCGTATTGGCGCAGCAGCGCCGCGTGCGCCGGGCTGTTGAAGACCGCCTTGCCGTTCTGCAGCAAGGGCAGGCCGCGGCCCAGCATGATGCCGTCGATCTGGCCCAGCTGCGGTAGCAGGCCGGGCACGCCGGTCTTGGCGCGGATGGCCTTGGCCGCGGCCAACTGCTGTTCCAGGCTGTCCAGCTTGCGCGCCGGGTCCAGGCCGGCCTTGCGGAACAGCTCGCCGTTGAGCACCAGCACATTGACGTTGTTGTACCAGGGATAGGCGTAGAGTTTGCCGCCCACGCTCAGATCGCTCAGCGCATTGGGCAGATAGCCGGCCTTGTCGGCCGGCAAGGTCGCGTCCAGCGGCAACAGCGCGCCTTTCTGCGCGTATTTGTACAGCCGCGGCACGTCGTGGTTGATCAGCGCCGGAGGCCGGCCGGCGGCGATGGCGGCATTGAGCTTGGTTTCGAAGCCCTCGTTGAACACATCCACCCAGCGTAGCTCGACATTGGGGTTTTGCGCCTCATACTGCTTTTTCGCGGCGGCGAAGTAGGCGTCGAACTGCGGTTTGAGCGAGTCGGTCCAGTATTCGACCACGATTTTGTCGGCGCGAGCGGGGCCGGCCAGGGCCAGCAAGCCGGCGAGCAGCAGCGGGGAGAGGCGCATGGAAAATCCTTTGCGGTGAGGAGGGTGATCAGTCGGCCAACAAGAGCAGCGCGCCGGCGCAGGCGTCGCCTTGCGGCCGGCTGAGGCGGGCGGCGAATTCCGGCGGCAGCCAGTCGCGCAGCGCCCGGCCCAGGCCGCCGCACAGCGCCACCGGCAACTGCTGTTCCGGATCCAGCGCCTTGGCGATGGCCCAGGCGTCGCGGCCGGCCTGGCGCAGCAGTTCCGCGGCCAGCGAATCGCGGTGGCCATTGGCCACCACCAGCGGCGCCAGTTGCGCGAACAGGGTCGGCGTGGCGCGGCCGTTCCAGTCCATCATCGCCTGCCAGTCGCCGCCGACATGTTCCAGCACCGCCCGCGTCAGCGGCGTCGCGTCGAGACGGCCGTCCAGCGCCATCTGCGCGTATTGCGCGGCGCGCTGGCCCAGCCAGGCGCCGCTGGCCTCGTCGCCGCTGGGATAGCCCCAGCCGCCGACCTCGCGGTGGCAGCCGTCCGGATACAGGGCCTCGCCTATGCTGCCGGTGCCCAGCGCCACGATCACGCCGGGCCGGCCGCCGTGGGCGCCCAGCAAGGTGGTGTAGCCGTCGGTGGCCAGGCGCAGGCGGGCGTAGCCTGGGTCGGCGGCGCGGAAGGACTCGGCCCAGACGCTGTTGTGTACGCCGGACAGGCCCAGGCCTATCGCGCATCGCGCCGGCGGCGCCGGCGGCAGCCCGGCTTGTTCGAAGGCGCGGGCGATGACTTCGCCCACCGCGGCCCAGGCCTGCGGCACGCCGCGCGACAAGGCGGAAGGCCCGCCCTCGGCATGGGCCAGCGGGCGGGAGCGCGCGTCGCTCAGGCAGACGCGGGTGCCGCTGCCGCCGCCATCGACACCCAAGCGGTACTCAAAAGCTTCAGTCACGGTGCTGTCCTTGGTCAAATGCGATGCTCGGAACAAATCGTGCAACATCATCGACTTGCGCGAGAATTTGGCGATGCCATTAGAATTTTTTGGCATTCAATCATTACATTGGTATTTCGTCAAGTTGATTTATTTAATTGTGGTGACAATGCCGCCGCGCAGTCGTCGCCGGCGCAACAGGCCCGGTCGGCGCTCTTGTCCGGCCGGGTCCGGCTCGCCATACTGCCGGCATGAAATCCACTTCGGCAGGCCAGGATCCGCGCACGGTGGCGGGAACCAATCTGGAGCATGCCCGCGCCCACAACCGCCGCGCGGTGATCGAAACCATACGCCTGAACGGGCAGCTGACTCGCGCCGAGATCGCGCGCCTGACCGCGCTGACGCCGCAAACGGTGTCCAATATCGCGGCGGAGTTGCTGGACGGCGCCATGTTGCTGGCCGGCGAGCCGATGCGGGAAGGCGCGCGCGGCCAGCCGGCGATTCCCCTGAGCATCAACCCGGACGGCGCCTACTCGCTGGGCATACAGCTGGACACCCAGTCGCTGATCGCGGTGGCGGTGGACCTGGCCGGTCAAAGCCGCGCGCGGGTGGAGGCGCCGGTGCGGCGGCCGGGTCCGCAGCAGGCGCTGCCGCTGATCGAAGAGGTGGTGGCGCGGCTGCGCGCCGACTCCGGCATAGACTGGACGCGGGTGCTTGGCCTGGGCCTGGTGATGCCGGGTCCGTTCGGAGTGGAGGGCATGAGCTCGGTGGGTCCGACCACCTTGCCCGGCTGGGAAGCGGTGGACGCGGCGGCGGAACTGGAGCGCCGGCTGGGCTTGCCGGTGCGGCTGGAGAAGGACGCCACCGCCGCCGCCATCGGCGAGCGTCTGTATGGCCGCGCCGCCGCGCTGCGCAATTTCGTCTACCTGTTCATCGGCGCCGGGCTGGGCGCCGGCCTGTTTCTGGACGGGCGGCTGTATGCCGGGGTCAAGCATAATGCCGGCGAAATCGGCCATATGATCGTGATGCCGGACGGCAGGCCCTGCGACTGCGGCAATCACGGCTGTCTGGAACGCTATGTGTCGCTGCGCGCGCTGTATGAAACGCTGGGCCTGGCCGACGACGCCGAGTTGGCGGCCCGCAGCCTGCGGCAGCCGACGCCGGAAATCTGCTACGGCATCGAGCGCTGGCTGGCCACCGCGGCGGCGCCGCTGCGGCAGGCGATCAACATTCTGGAAAGCCTGCTGGATATCGAGGCGGTGGTGATAGGCGGTTTCTTGCCGGCGGATCTGCTGGAGCAGCTGGAACAGCGCTTGCATCCGCTGCCGGTATCGATACGCCATAGCAGCGGCCCGCGGGTGCTGCTGGGCGGTGCCGGTCGCGATACCGTGGCGCTGGGCGCGGCGGCGTTGCCCATCTTCGACGAATTCAACCCGCAGTACGAAGTGCTGCTCAAGGCTTGATGTGGCGTCTTTTTATGTCAATGGCTTGACCTGGCCGCCGCGGCGCGTAAATATTGCCCGACATTAAAGCAAAACGCTTTATTTATTTACCGGGAGCCGCGCCATGAAGATCCTGTTGAATCACGTCGGTTTCGAGCCGCAAGCACCCAAGCTGGCCTTGCTGCAAGCGTCGGCGGCCGACCGGCCGCAGGCGCTGATCCTGCTGGACCGCGAGTCCCGTCCGGTGCAGGAGATCGCCTTGCAAGCGCTGGGCATGGCCGAAGGCTGGCCGGAGTGGCATTACTGGCAAGCCGATTTCAGCGCCTGGACGCAGCCGGGCCAGTACCGGCTATGGCTGCCGGACAGCGCGCCGCCGGTGCTCAGTCATGAATTCACGGTGGCGTCGGACTGTCTGGGCGCTCAGATGCTGTCCGATCTGCTGAATCACTTCAAGTCGCAGCGTTGTACCGGCCTGTACGACCGCGCCGACCGCGCGGCGCCGGAGTGGGGCGGCGGCGCGCGCCGCGATGTCAGCGGCGGCTGGTTCGACGCCTCCGGCGATTGCTCCAAATACCTGTCCCATCTGTCCTACGCCAATTTCATGAATCCCCAGCAGACGCCGCTGCTGGCTTGGGCCTTGATGGCCGGCCGCGCCGCCCTGCCGGCGCAGCCGCGCTGGTTCGACGAGCGCATGGTGGACGAGGCCTTGCATGGTGCGGATTTTCTGCTGCGCATGCAGCACTCGTCCGGCTTTTTCTACATGACGCTGTTCGACGGCTGGAGCAAGGCGCCGGAGCAGCGTGAGCTGTGCGCCTTCGACACGCAGCGCGGCGTCAGGTCGGGGGCCTTCCAGGCCGGCTTCCGCCAGGGTGGCGGCCTGGCGATCGCCGCGCTGGCGCGCGCGGCGGAACTGCCGCGCGACGGCGAGTTCAGCCGCGGCGATTATCTGGCGGCGGCGCGGCGCGGCTTCGCTCATCTGCAGCAGCACAATACGCGCTATCTGGACGATGGCTGTGAGAATTTCATCGATGATTATTGCGCCTTGCTGGCCGCCTGCGAATTGTACTCGGCCAGTGGCGAGCCGGTGTTCGCCGATGCCGCCGACCGCCGCGCGCGGCGCATGTTGGCGCAGCAGGACGAGGCTGGCCGTTTCTGGATGGACCGGCAGCGGCGGCAGAGTTATTTTCACGCGGTCGAGGCCGGCTTGCCTTATCTGGCCTTGTTGCGCTTCGCCGCGGTATTGCCGGCATCGCCGCTGGCGAGCGCCGCGCGCCAGTCGGTGCGGCGCGGCTTGCAGGCCGAGATGGCGTTGACGGCGGCGCCGGGCAATCCCTTCGCCTATCCGCGGCAGTGGGTGGCGGTGGACGGCGCGGCGGGCGCGGCGCGTTTTTTCATGCCGCAGCGCAATGGCAGCGGCTATTGGTGGCAGGGCGAGAATGCGCGGCTGGCTTCGTTGGCGGCCGCGGCCGGCGGGCTGGCGGCGCTTGAGGGGCCGGAAGGCGGGGAGCTGTCGGCTTACGCCCAGGGCGCGCTGGACTGGATTCTGGGGCGCAATCCCTTCGATGTCTGCATGCTGCAGGGCTGGGGCCGTAATAACCCGCGCTATGAGCCGGGCTATTACAATGCCTGCGGCGGGGTGTGCAATGGCATCACCGCCGCGCCGGGCGCGGACGAGGGCATCGCCTTCCTGAGTCCGGAGCAGACCGATATCAGTCAATCCTGGCGTTGGACCGAGCAATGGCTGCCGCATGGCGCCTGGCTGTTCCTGGCGCTGTCGCTGCGCCGCGGGACGGCGTGAAATGCGAAACGCCATCGGCGAGCCGATGGCGTTTGAGCTGAACGGCCCCTTGGGGCCGCAAGCGCTTATTGCTGCTGGGTGCTGCGCGGACCGCGGTTGCCTTGGTAGCCGCCCTCGCGACGCTGGCCCTGGTAACCGCCTTCGCGACGATTGCCGTAGCTGCCGCGGCCGCCGCTGCCCGGACGACGATCGCCGTAGCCGCCTTTGCCGTTGCTATTGCGACGCGGGCCTTTCGGCGGGCGACGGGTGGGTTCCATGCCTTCGATCACGCCTTCGGTGATCTGGCGCTTCAGGTATTGCTCGATGCGGCGCACCTTGTGGAATTCCTTGGACTCCGCCAGGGTGATGGCGGTGCCGTCGCGACCGGCGCGGCCGGTACGGCCGATACGGTGCACGTAGTCTTCAGCCTGTTTCGGCAGGTCGAAGTTCACCACGTGGGTGATGGTGGGCACGTCGATGCCGCGCGCCGCCACGTCGGTGGCCACCAGGATCTTGATGCGGCCGCGACGCAGATCGTTCAGCGTGCGGTTGCGCCAGCTTTGCGGCATGTCGCCGTGCAGGCAGGCGGCGGAGTAGCCCTGGTCGGACAGCTTGTCGGCTAGTTCTTCGGAGTAGGCCTTGGTGGCGGAGAAAATCACGCACTGGTCAAAGCCGGACTCTTTCAGGATGTGATCCAGCAAGCGATGCTTGTGGTTCAGGTCGTCCGCGTACAGCAGATGTTCTTCGATGGTGCCGCCCGAGGTCTCGGTGCGGGCGATCTCGATGCGCTGCGGATCGCGGGTCATCTTCTCGGCCATGCGGCCGACGGTGCCGTCCAGCGTGGCGGAGAACAGCACGGTCTGGCGGGTTTCCGGAGTCGCCTTGACGATGGTCTCGATATCTTCGATGAAGCCCATGTCCAGCATGCGGTCGGCTTCGTCCAGCACCAGCATTTCCAGGCGGGAGAAGTCGATGCGGCCGGAGCGCATGTGGTCCATCAGACGGCCGGGGGTGGCGACGATCAGGTCTACCGGGCGCGACAGCGCGCGGGTCTGGTAGCCGAAGGAAGAGCCGCCCACCAGGCAGACGGTTTTCATCCAGCGCAGGTCCTTGCCGTATTCCAGCGCGTTCTTTTCCACTTGCTGAGCCAGTTCGCGGGTGGGGCACAGCACCAGCACGCGCGGGCCCTGGCCCTTGCCGGTGGAGCGCTCGGACAGCTTGGTCAGCGCCGGCAGCAGGAAGGCTGCGGTCTTGCCGCTACCGGTTTGGGCCGAGACCAGCAGGTCGCGGCCGGCGATGGCGGCGGGAACTGCCTGGGCTTGTACTTCGGTAGGGGAAGAGTAGCCGGCGGCTTCCAGCGCGCGCAGGATGGTCGGGGCGATGCCCAGATCGGAAAAATGCATGATGTCCTTTCAAGCCGGATACTGCCGGCGTCACTTGTAGCCAGGTTGGTGGCGGTCGGTTATACGGCGCCTTTAAGCCGTAAATCATCGGCACTAACCTGACAAGCGGCGAACAGCGGTCCAGTCTGATGCGACATTATAAGCGTGGACGAAGCCTGGAAATGGTCAGGGACGATGAAACAATCTCACACGGGCCGAGGCGTGGTTTGGAATGCCCGGTGGAAACACAAGAGGCCGGACTATACGGTAAATCAGACGGGTTTACAACTGTTTTTTAAAAACATGCCGGCTAAGTATTTGATTGTTTGCCGCTTGCGGCGGCGGATTTGTAAAAAAACGCCATGCAACGGCGGTGCTGGCGGTGGTCGCTGAGTAGTTTCGCGGCGGCGGCTTGTGGAGATTTGCGCGGTTCTAACTACACTTCAATACAGACTTGAGCTTGGACCTGGGCTTGGGCGGAATGCCGCCGTTGAGGGCTGATGAATGGGTGGAAAGAACCGATTTGCAAGTGCCGGGCGCGGCCGCGCCTGGCTGTTGTCCAGTTCCGCCGGCGCGGCGTATGCCGTCTGCGCCGGCTTGCTGCTGTCGCTGACGCTGGGCTTGGCCCTGCTTGCGACGGGCTTGCGGGCACAGTGGCTGGCGGGGGAGAGGGCGGAATTCGTCGCCGGACAGTTGAACTGGCAGCTATCGCCGGCCTTCGCCGCGCTGGCGCGGCTGGATGCCTTGCCGCCAGGGACGGATTGCGGCGCACAGGCGCAGGAGTTGGCGGAACTGGTGCAGCGCACCTCGCTGGTGCGCTTCGCGGCGGCGCGAGGCGCGGGCGGCGTGGTGTGCGCATCGCGGCGGGGCGTGGTGGCCGAGCCGTTCGAGAGCGGCGCGCGGCTGCTGCCGACCGGCAATGGCCGGATGGTGCCGGGCCTGCGGCTGGCGAATGCGGCAGGAATGCTGGAGCTGGACGCGGGCCCCTTGGTGGCGCAGCTGGCGCTGGCTGAGCGCGAAAGCTTGAAGATGAGTTTGCAGGTGGGCGGCGAGGTATTGGTCGCCAGCGGCGAGGTGAGGCCCTTGGGCGCGGAGCCGGTTGGCGAGGCGAGCTGGCTGCCGTCGGCGCCCGAGCGCATCGGCGTGCTGGCCGCGCCACAGTGGTCGGCGCTGGTCTGGCAGGCCTTGCGGACGCAGTGGCTGGCCTTGCTGCTGGCGGCGGCGCTAGGCTGCGGCATCGCTTGGGGCGTGCGCCGAGGCGGCGGCGGCCGCAAGGCGACCGGCTGGGAGATTGCCGAGGGGATTCGGCAGAAGGAATTCTTCGCGCATTACCAGCCCATCGTCACCGCGAGCAATGGCGAGTGCGTCGGCGTGGAAGTGCTGGCGCGCTGGCGACATCCGGTGCAGGGCAATGTGCGTTCCGAGGTGTTCATCCAGACCGCGATCGACGCCGGCCTGATCGTGGCGCTGACGCGTTATCTGCTGCGGCGCGTGGCCGAGGAGCTGCAGCAGATCGTGTTGCCGCCGGGCTTTATGGTGGGCATCAATATTTCCACCGAGCACCTGGCCTTGCCTGAATTGCTGGACGATTGCCGCGCGCTGGTCAATCTGCTGCGCGACAAGCAGGCGCAGCTGGTGCTGGAGATTTCCGAGCGCGCGCCGCTGCAGGAGGCCTCTGGCGCGCAGAAGGTGATCAATGGGCTGCGGCAGATGGGAGTGAGGCTGGCGCTGGACGATTTTGGCGCCGGCTATGCCGACAAGGCGTATTTGAGCCGCTGGGGCTTTGATTATCTGAAAGTGGAAAAAGGCTATGTGTCGGCGCTGGGGCAGGACAGCCTGAAGGGCAATATCCTGGACGGCCTGCTGCTGTCATCCAATGAGATGGGGGTGCAGGTCATCGTCAAGGGGGTGGAGACCCAGGGGCAGCAGAGCTATCTCAACGTCAAGGGGTTTGAATATCTGCAAGGCTTTTATTTCGGCAAGCCGATGACCTTGAATCATTTCCGGCAATGGCTGTATTCCGGCATCGCCGAAAGCCGCGGCCGGCCTCCCGGCAAAACTGGCGGCGAGGGCTGATCGCCGCCGTTCGCTTGGGCGTCGGGGCCCGCTTTGCTACAATGCGCCCTTTTTTGTTTCAGGAAAGGGGTAGGAATGGTGTATGCCGTGCAGCGTTATGCGGCCTCCCGTCCTTGGGCCAAGCGGATCGGTCAACTGTATGCGCAGGCCGCGCAGCCGTCCGCGGCTCGCAAGGAAATGAAGGAAGTGATCAAGCGTGAGCTGGAGCGCGCCGCCCAAGTGTTTGAAGTGCGGCAGCAGACCATAGTCGCCGAGCTGGCGCTGGCGGAATCCTGGGGCTGCTTTGCGCGCCATGGCCGCGTGATCTCCCACCTGGACGACGCCTTGGCTCAGGCTCTGGCCCATACCCGCCTGCCTTCCCATTTGCCGGATACCTTGATCCTGCCCGCGGATGCCTTCTTCCTGCATGTGCCGGCCGGTGGCGGCGCCTTTGTCGTGCATCAGCCGGAGCGCAAGGTCTTGTTGCTGACCCTGGTGGGCGCGGACTTTTCCCTGGAGGCCGCGCAGTGGCTGCAAGGCTCGGATGGCGTCGAGGCGTTGGCGGTCAGCTACCCGGGCGAGTTGGCGCCGCAGATCGCGGCGGTGGCGGAGCGCTGGCAGCCCTTGCTGGCCTCGGTGTTGAACGGGCTGGCGATGATGACCCAGCCCAAGCTGGAACTGGAGCTGGCCTGGCAGGCCGGCGCGCCGCAGCAATGGGTGGAACAGGCCGCAGCACCGAGCTGCGTCAAGACCCGGCAGCGCGGCCGCAGCCAGCTGTTGAAGGCCGGTTTCAGCGAGGTGAGCTATTGCCGCATCACCGAGCTTGGCGCGGCTGAGGCTTACGCGACCCAGGGTTATTGGCGCCGCCAAGCCTTTGGCGAGGCCAAGGCCAATTCGCGCCTGGTGTGGGTGGCGCCCAAATAGGAGCGAGCCTGCGCTCAGTATTCCTGTAGCAGCTCGCGGATGGTGTCCCTGAGCTTATTGGTGGAGAAGGGCTTGTCACAGCAGGCGGACACGCCCGCCGCTTCCACCTCGGCCAGGCGGTCGCGGTCGGTCTCGCTGGTGATCATCAGGATGGGGGTGCGTCCCTGTGCGCCGTCCTGGCGGATGTGGCGCGCCAGCTCGCAGCCGTCCATGCCCGGCATGTGGTAGTCGATGATGATCAGCTGGAAGCTGTCGTTGGCCAGCATGGGCAGCGCCTCGGCGCCGCTGGACGCCTCGGTGAAGTGCTCGAAGCCAAGGCGTTCCAGCACGGCGCGCACATGGCGGCGCGAGGTCAGGCTGTCGTCGACGATCAAAATGCTGACATTGGCCAGATCGGTGTCCACCTCCATCGCCAGGCTTTCGGTGTTGATGAAGTCCAGCGCATTGGCCAGCGCCTCATCCAACTGGGCGCTGGTGAACGGCTTGGGCAGGATGCCCAGGCTGCCGGCCTGGCGGATAGGTTCCAGCCGCTCCGGATTGGTTTCGCTGGAAACCAGAATGAAGGGCATGCCGCTCAGGTCAGTGCTCTCGCGCATTTGCTGCAACAGCTGCTGTCCGGTCATGTCCGGCAGATAGTAGGCGCTGATCACCAGGTCGGGGCGCGACTGGCGCGCATGCGACAGCAGTGATTCGCCGTCGGCATGGGTTTCCACCCGGGTAATGCCCATTTCGCCCAGCGCCCTGCTGATGATCTGAGCCTGTACATGCGATGGCTCGGCCAGCGCGATGATCAAATGTTGTACTTCCAGCATGCTTGTTCCCCCGCCTGTCCATTCTCTTTTATAAAGCCGGCCGCCTGTGCCGGCTTCTTGCACGAGTGTCGGTGATTCTCGGCGCGTCTTCAATGGTTCTTATGATGGTTTGGCACGAATTACGTAGTGCGGCAAGTGAAATCTGTCCTGTGTCCGCCGCGGCGGCAAATCTTGCCGGCCAGGTTTGCCGCTGGGCGCTTCTATGCGGCGGGTTTTGATTCGCGTAGATACAAATCAATGGTTTGGCTGTGGTTTTCGTCCTGGCACGGTTTCTGCTTTAGTGCTGTCCCAAGGAGGCTAGCATGCTAGACAAGATTGCCAAACATTTCGACTTTCAGCAGCGGGCGCTGAATTTGCGGGCTTATCGCACCGAGGTGCTGGCCAGCAATATCGCCAACGACGAAACCCCCAACTACAAGGCGGTGGATTTCGATTTCGGCAAGGCGCTGCAGGCGCAGACCGACGCTCAGGGTCGTTTGGCAATGAACCTCACCGATGCCCATCACCTGGCTGGCGCCAGCGGCGGCAACGGCAATGGTGCGGCCTTGCAATACCGCGCGGCGGTGCAGCCCAGCGTCGACGGCAACACCGTGGACATGGACGTGGAGCGCGCGGCCTTCGCCGACAACGCGGTCCGTTTCCAATCCACGCTGACTTTTTTGAGCAAGCGGATCAGCGGATTGAGTTCGGCGATCCAGGGCCAGGGAGGCAATAGCTGATGTCCTTGTCCAATGTGTTTTCCATAGCCGGTTCGGCGATGTCGGCGCAGTCCATGCGCCTGAGCCTGGTGGCCAGCAATATCGCCAACGCCGAAAGTTCGACCAGTTCCACCGGCGAGCCCTACAAGGGCCGCCACGCGGTGTTCACTGCGACTCCGGTGACGGCGGCGCAACCGCAAGTGGCCGGCGTGCGCGTGACCGCGGTGGTCGAGGACCAGACCCCGCCGCGGCTCAAGTACGATCCGGGCAATCCGCTGGCCGACCAGCGCGGCTACGTCACGCTGCCTAACGTGAATCCGGTGGAGGAGATGGCGGACTTGATCGCCGCCTCCCGCGCCTATCAGAACAATGTCGAAATCATGAATACGGCCAAGACCCTGCAGCAGAAAGTGCTGCAGCTGGGCCAGTGAGTGGAGAGGACTAAGCGATGGCTAGCTCAAACCCGTATGACGTACTGAACACCCAGACCCAGGCGAACCCGAACAGCAGCGTCAATGGCGGCAGCAACTCGGGCGTGGTCGGCAGCAGCGCGACGGATATCCAGAATACTTTCCTGAAACTATTCGTCGCCCAGCTGCGCTCGCAGGACCCGATGAACCCGATGGATAACAGCCAGATGACCAGCCAGATGGCGCAAATCAGCCAGGTGGGTGGCATCCAGCAACTGAACCAGTCGATGCAGGCCCTGGTCGGCGCGCAAGCGGCATCGCAGTCGTTGATGGCGTCCAGCATGATAGGCAAGAAAGTCCTGGTGGCCGGCAACGATCTGCCAGTGAACGAGGCGGGCGGCGGCAGCACGGCTGGTGTATTGCTGAACGGGCCGGCGCAAACGGTGAAGATCAGCATCAAGGACGCCAATGGCAATCTGGTGCGCGTGATGAATGTGGCCAAGCCGGTGGCCGGTGTCAACACCTTCACCTGGGATGGCAAGAACGACGCTGGCGAGGCGGTTCCGGTCGGCAAATACACCTTCAGCGCCGATGTGACCCAGGCCAGCGCCAATGGTGGCACCAAGGCAGTGGCTTACAACACCAAGAAGGTGACCGCCGTGGCCTGGGACCAGGGTGTGCCGGAACTGGTGCTGCCGGATGGCACGCGCGCTCAGCTGGGCGATGTGGCGCAAATGACCGCCTGAACCCCGCCGACCTCATTCGACTTCAAGGACTGACATCATGGGCTTTCAACAAGGCTTGAGCGGCTTGAACGCCGCCTCCACCCAGCTGGACACCATAGGCAACAACGTGGCCAACGCCAACACCGTCGGCTTCAAGGGTTCGCGTACCGAATTCGCCGATATGTATGGCAGCTCCCTGTACGGCATCTCCACCACCACGCCGGGTATCGGCGTCAAGGTGGCGGCGGTGACGCAGAACATGAGCAATGGCAATATCACCCCCACCGGCCGCAGCCTGGACCTGGCGATCAATAACGGCGGCTTCTTCACCGTGGCCCAGCCGGACGGCACCCTGGCCTATACCCGCAACGGCCAGTTCCAGGTCAACAACCAGGGCTATGTGGTGAACAACGGCAACTTCCTGCAGGGCTGGCAGGCGGATGCCTCCGGCAACGTCACCCAGGGACCGGTGGGCAAGCTGCAGCTCAATACCAATCTGGTGTCGCCCAAGCCCACCACCCAGGCCACGCTCGGTCTCAACCTGGATTCGCGCAAGGCCTCGCCCACAGTTACGCCGCTGGACCCGACCAATTCGGCGACTTACAACTGGTCGAATACCAATACCGTATACGACTCGCTGGGCAATCCGCACCAGGTGACCATGTACTATATCGCCGGCGCGGCCACCCCCGCCGGGCGGACCTGGACCGCGACCGCCTATGTGGACGGCAATCCGGCCAATAACACGCCGCCCAACAGCAATACCTTCTCCATGGTGTTCGACACCTCTGGCGTGCTGACCACGCCCGGACCGTTCAACGTTAACTTCACCCCGGTGCCGGTAAACGGTTCGGCGGTGCCGCAGACGGTGGCTTTCAAGTTCAACGGCTCCACCCAGACCGGCCAGGACTTCGGCGTGACCACGCCGCCCATCATCGACGGCTTCGCGCCGGGCAGCCTGAAGAGCGTGAATATCTCGGCGTCGGGCATTGTCCAGGCCACTTTCACCAATGGCCAGACCAAGACCATAGGCCAGATCGCCTTGGCCAACTTCATCAATCCGCAGGGTCTGCAGTCCAAGGGTAATAATCTGTGGTCGCAGACTTTCGACTCCGGCTCGGCGTCCTATAACGTGCCGGGCACCGGCAATACCGGCACCATACAGTCCGGCGCGGTGGAGGATTCCAACGTCGACCTGACCTCGGAACTGGTCAATATGATCACCGCGCAGCGCTACTACCAGGCCAATGCGCAGACCATCAAGACCCAGGACACCCTGGTGCAGACCTTGCTGAACATCTGATGAGCTGAGCGCGCGCGATGGATAGAATGCTTTACCTGGCGATGAACGGCGCCAAACACGTGATGTGGCAGCAAGCCACCACCGCCAACAACCTCGCCAATGTGCACACCAACGGTTTCAAGGCCGATGTGGTGGCCTTCCGCGCCTTGCCGGTGGTGGGCGAGGGCGCGCCGACGCGGACCTATGTGGTGGACAACACCGTGGGTCACGACCTCAGCCAGGGCAGCTTGATGCACACCGGCAACACCAGCGATTTCGCCATCGGCTCCAAGGGCTTTTTCGCGGTGCAAGCGCCGGATGGCGGCGAAGCTTACACCCGCGACGGCGGTTATGTGCTGGATGCCACCGGCATGATGCGCACCCGCTCCGGCCTGCCCATCATGGGCGATGGCGGTCCCATCGTGGTGCCCACTGGTTCCCGCATCCAGTTGGGCGCCGATGGCTCGGTGGTGGCGACTCCACAGTCCGGCACGGTGCGCACGCCGCAATTGGTCGGCCAGATCAAGATGGTCAATCCGGGTCCCAAGGAAGTGTACAAGGGCGAGGATGGGTTGTTTCGCATCAACGGCGGCGGCAATGCTGCCGCGGACGCCAATGTCAAGCTAGTGCCGGAAACGCTGGAAGCGAGCAATGTCAACTCGGTGGAGAGCCTGGTGCAGATGATTTCCCATGCGCGCCAGTACGATCTCAATGTCCGGCTGATGCAGACCGCGCAGCAGGGTGACCAACAGGCAGCGCAATTACTGTCCACCAACGGCTGAAAATAATATGCGAGCCGCCACCTGGATTAAGGCAAGGCGGCTCTGGAGACGGGGTAAACAAGCTATGATGCGCGCACTTTATATTGCCAAGACCGGCATGGATTCCAGCCAGTTTCAACTGGATGTGGTATCCAACAACCTGGCCAACGTCAACACCGTGGGCTTCAAGCGCAGCCGCGGCATTTTCGAGGATCTGTACTACCAGACCCTGCGCCAGCCTGGCGCGCAACTGGCCAATGGCAACACCACGCCCACTGGCCTGCAGGTAGGCACCGGTTCGGCTGCGGTGGCCACCGCCCGCATCCACTCCCAGGGCAATCCAAACCAGACCGGCCAGCCGCTGGACATGCAGATTTCCGGTGAGGGTTTCTTCCGCATCCAGTTGCCGGACGGCACCACCGCCTATACCCGCAACGGCGAGTTCAAGCGCAACGCCAATGGCGACGTGGTGAACCCGGACGGTTATCCGCTGAACCCCAATATCAACATCCCCGGTACCGCCAACCAGATCACGGTGTCCACCGGCGGCGTGGTGCAGTACTACCTGCCCAACAATCCGGCGCCGCAAACCGCGGGGACCATCCAGCTGACCACCTTCATCAACCCGCAGGGTCTGGAGAGCGTGGGCAACAACCTGTATCTGCAATCGGCCGCGTCGGGCGACCCGCAGGACGGCGATCCGCAGACCGATATCCGCGGCTCGATCCAATCCGGTTTTCTGGAGGCGTCCAACGTCAATGTCACCGAGGAACTGGTGAATATGATCACCGCGCAGCGCGCGTTCGAGATGAACTCGCGCGCGGTGACCACCGCGGATCAGATGCTGCAGAAGCTGAGCCAGTTGTAATGCAAGAACGGCCGCCGTCTGGCGGCCGATAGCGATGAAAAGACGAGGTGTATCATGAAAGCGATGGCGATGGCGGCCTTGCTGGCCGCATTCTTGAGCGCTTGCGTGACCCAGGAGCCGCCGCTGGTGCAGCAGCCCACCAGCGCGCGGCCGCAGCCGCAGCCGGTCAGCATGCCCAGCAACGGCTCCATTTTCCAGACCGCCAGCTACCGGCCCTTGTTCCAGGACCGCATGCCGGGCTATGTCGGCGACACCCTGACGGTGAACATCCAGGAAAACTCGTCGACCTCGGCGTCGGAGCAGACCACCAATACCCGCACCTCGGGCCTGAACAGCAGCATTAACGCCGGCATGAAAGTGCCTTTCCTGCCCAGCGGCGCGGCCGCGGGTCTCGACGGCGCCAGCTTCGGCGCCACGGGCTCGGCCAATAACACGGGCAAGGGCGACAACAAGGTGGCGACCTCCTTTGTCAGTTCCATCACCGTCACCGTGCTGGAAGTGCTGGCCAATGGCAATCTGGTGGTCAGCGGCGAGAAAGTGGTGCGGGTGAACAGCGACACCGAATCCATCCGCCTGTCCGGCGTGATCAATCCGCGCGACATCGCCGCCGACCGCAGCGTGTCCTCGCTCAAGGTGGCGGATGCCCGCGTCGAGCAACAGACCAAGGGCACTCACCGGCTGTATAACGAACCGGGCTGGCTTGCCAAGTTCTTCATGAGTATATTGCCGATATAACGGATTACCGGCCTGGGCGCCGCCATCTGGCGGGCGCGGCGGGCTGAAAGCGGGCGAGAATATGAAGCGATGGATGTTTGTGGTGCTGTTGGCCTTGGCCGTGTCTCCGGCCATGGCGGCGCAGCGTTTGAAGGACTTGACCAATGTCGGCGGCGTGCGCCCCAACCAGTTGATAGGCTATGGCCTGGTGGTGGGCCTGGACGGCAGCGGTGACAAAGTGACTTCGTCGCCGTTCACCGGCCAGGCGTTGTCCAATATGTTGAATCAGCTGGGGGTGCAAGTGCCGCCCGGCACCAAGCTCGACCCCAAGAATGTCGCCGCAGTCACGCTGACCGCGACGCTGCCGCCGTTCGCGCGGCAGGGGCAGGCGATTGATGTGACCGCTTCGTCGATAGGCGATGCCAAAAGCCTGCGTGGCGGTACATTGTTGCTGTCGCCGCTGAAAGGCGCGGACGGGCAGATCTACGCAATGGCGCAAGGCAATGTGGTGGTCGGCGGCGCCGGCGCGTCGGCGGGCGGCAGTTCGGCCCAGATCAATCAACTCAGTGTCGGTAGAATCCCCTCCGGAGCCACGGTGGAACGCGAAGTGCCGACCGCGCTGGGCTCCGGCGAGTTCGTCAATCTGGAATTGCGTGAGTCCGACTTCACCACCGCCAACCGCGTGGTGCAGGCGATCAACAAATCCTTTGGCCAGGGTACCGCGCGCGCGGTGGACGGCCGGTTGATCGAGGTGCGCGCGCCGTTCGATCCTGATCAGCGCGTGCAGTTTTTGGCCAAGATGGAAAATATTGCCGTCGATCCGGCAGATGTTTCCCCCACCGTCATCATCAATGCTCGCACCGGCTCCATCGTGATGAACCAGGCGGTGACGCTGGCGCCGTGCGCGGTGTCGCATGGCAATCTGACCGTCACCGTCAGCAATACGCCGCAGGTGAGTCAGCCCAATCCGTTGTCCGGCGGCAAGACCACGGTGACCAACCAGGCCGATATCAGCATCAACACCCCGGGCAGCAAGCTGATCAGCCTGCCCAACGGCGCCAATCTGTCACGGGTGGTGGCGGCCTTGAACGCGCTGGGGGCGAATGCCCAGGACCTGATTTCCATCCTGCAGGCGATGAAGTCCGCCGGCGCGTTGAAAGCGGATTTGCAAATCATCTGACGCCGGTTTGGCGGCAGGACCAAAAGACGGCCGCGCGGCCGTCTTTTTTATTCTGGCCCGTATCTTGCTTTTAACGGGATTCCAGGAGCGAGAAATGACGATTCAGTCCCTCAGTGCCGGCGCCGTGAGCGCCAACGATTTGCTAAACCGGCAACTGGCCGTGGATCCCAACCAGTTGAACGATCTGCGCGCGCAGGCGATCAAGGACCCGAAAGGCGCGGCCCGGCAGGTGGCATCGCAATTCGAGGCCTTGATGATGAACACGCTGTTGAAAAGCATGCGCGAAACCAAGTTCGATCCGGAAGGCGAATCCAATAGCCTGAGCACTTATCAAGGCTTGTACGACCAGCAGCTGACCCAGGCGCTGAGCTCCAGCGGCGGCTTTGGCCTGGGCGACATGCTGTATCGGCAAATCGCCAAACAGTCGAATTTCGCTCCGGACGACAAGAGCATGCACACGGTTCACTCGGCGCCCGGCCCGCAACTGGCCGTTCGCGCCCACGGCGGCGGCAAGGCCTTGCTGGCTTACCAAGAGGCGCAACAAGCCGCCGGCGCGGCGCTGGTGCTGACGGCGCCGGCCAGCCCGGCCAAGGCCGAGACGGCAGCAACGGGCAAGGGCGGCAGCCGCGATTTCGCCGCGGCCATGCTGCCGCACGCGCGCAGCGCCGCCGCGCAACTGGGCGTGGCGCCGGAGGCGGTGGTTGCCCATGCCGCGCTGGAAAGCGGTTGGGGCAAGCGTGCGATCCGCCATCCGGACGGCAGCGACAGCCATAATCTGTTCGGCATCAAGGCCAGCGGCGATTGGCAGGGTCGCACGGTCAGCGTGATGACCACCGAATATGAAGGCGGCGTTGCCCAAAAACGGGTGGAGAAATTCCGCGCCTACGGCTCTTATGCCGAGGCCTTCGGCGATTACGCGCGCTTGTTGAAGGATTCTCCGCGCTACAAGGGTGCCTTGAACCAGGGGCAGAATATGTATGGCTTCGCGCATGCGTTGCAGTCGGGCGGCTATGCCACCGACCCGCGCTACGCGCGCAAGCTGGTGGACGTGGCGGCGAGCTTGGCGCAACAGACGGTGCGCAGTTGAGCGGACGCCGGCAGCGAGCGTCGAATCCGGCATCAAGTTTTGACGCGCCGGGCCGATAAAGCAAACAGAGGTGAATCATGGGTTCCAATATTTTCTCGATCGGCGTGAGCGGGCTGAACGCGGCGCAGACGGCTTTGGCGGTAACCGGCAACAATATCGCCAACGTCTCCACGCCCGGTTACAACGTCCAGTATGTCACCCAGGCCGGCCGCTCGCCGCAATACCAGGGCTTCGGCTTCCTGGGGCAGGGCGTGGACATCACCAATGTGCTGCGTACCTACGACAAATTCCTGTCCGGCCAGGTGCAAACCGCGCAGACCAATAGCAGCTATTACGATACCCAGGTCAAGCAGCTCAATCAGATCAATAATCTGATGGCGTCCACCGATGTTTCCATCATCCCGGCCTTGCAGGATTTCTACGGCGCGATGCAGACACTGTCGCAGCAGCCGGACTCGATTCCCAGCCGGCAGACCGTGCTGAACATGGCCCAGGCGCTGAGCACCAAGTTCGCCACCGTGGACGGGCAGCTGCAGCAGATGCAGACCGGCGCCAACGGCCAGATCAAGAGCACGGTGGACAGCATCAATTCGCTGGCCTCGCAGATCGCCAGCCTCAATACCCAGATCGCCGCGCTGACCGGCGGCAACCAATTGGGTTCGCAGCCGAACACGCTGATGGATCAGCGCGACCAGGCGATGCTGGAATTGAACAAGCTGGTCAGCGCCAAGGCGGTGCCGCAGTCCGACGGCACTTACACGGTGTATATCGGCAATGGCCAGACCCTGGTCACCAATGCCCAGACCAATACCCTGGCCACCCAGCCCTTGCCCACGGATCCGAATACCCTGCAACTGGTGTTCAACAATCCCAATGGCACGGTGACGGCGATCCCGAACAGCCTGATCACCGGCGGCCAATTGGGCGGCCTGCTGAATTTCCGCGATGGCCCGCTGTTGCAGGCGCGTCAGCAACTGGGCACGCTGGCGATCAATTTCGCCGCCACGGTCAATTACCAGAACCAGTTGGGGGTGGACAACGGCGGCGTGGCGGGGCAGCCCATTTTCAATGATCTGTCCAGTTATGCTTCCAATCCGCAAAACGCGGCCAGCAATCTGCAAGTGCTGATGACCGATCCGAATAAGCTGGCCACCGCGTCGAATATGGTGTCCACCGGCGGGGCCGGCGGCAGCGGCGTGACCATGAGCGGCGTCTGGGCCTCTTTGCCAGGCGGTTATAGCGGCAGCATCAACTCGGTGCCGCCGGTGTTTCCCAGCAGCACGACGCATCCATCGGTCGGCATGACCGGCATGACCATCACCGCCACCGGCAGCCCGGCGACGATGACGGCCACCATTACCGGCCCCAATGGCGGCGGCCCTTACAATGTGGTGCCATTGGGCGGCAGCGTCAGCAACGGCTTCAAATTGCAGACCACGGCGGTGCCGCCGGTGGATGTCGGCATCAGTTTCCAATTATCCGGCGCGCCGGCCAATGGTCAGACCTTCACCGTGGGGCCCGCGCCGGCCGGCACCAAGCCGCCGCCGGGCGACAACTCCAATCTGCGCGAATTATTGGCGCAGCAGAACCTCAAGCTGATGGGCAACCAGTCCTATGGTTCTTATTACTCGACGCTGGTGGCCTCGGTGGGCAACCAGACCAATACCGCTCAATTGCAGTCGGCGGCGATGAAGACCAATCTGAAGCAAGCCAGCGAAAGCCTGTCCAATACTTCCGGCGTCAGCCTGGACCAGGAAGCGGCCAATCTGATCAAGTACCAACAGTCCTATCAGGCATGCAGCAAGGTGATTCAAGTGGCGCAAACCACCTTCTCCAGCATTCTGAATCTGATGGGTTAAGGAGAGAGTGATGCGAATCAGCTCCAACACCATTTACCAGTCCGGCTTGAATAATATGCAGGATCTGCAGGCGAGCATTTACAAGCTCACCATGCAGATCGACAACCAGCAGCGGGTGGTGACGCCGGCCGACGACCCGGTGGCCGCGGCGCGCATCCTGCTGCTCAACCAGTCGCAGGGCCAGAACAGTCAGTACATCACTAATACCCAGGCGGTGAGTTCCTGGCTGTCGCTGTCGGAAACCGCGGTCAAGAGCTCCTCTGACCTGATGGCCAGCATGAAGAGTCTGGCGATCTCCGCCGGCAGCGGCGCGCTGAGCTCGACCGAATTGCAGGCGATCCAGAAGCAGTTGCAGGAAGGCATCACCGAGTTGACGACATACGCCAACTCCACCGACGGCCGCGGCAACTACCTGTTCAGCGGCAACAAGACCGACACGGTGCCCTATGTGGTGAGCCTGTCGGCGGTGCCGCCAGCCACGTATCAGGGCGATACCGGCCAGCGCAGCGTGCAGATCAGCGCCTCGCAGCAGATGACGATTTCCGACCCTGGCAGCACCGTGTTCGGCACGCCGGGGGGCAGCGCCACCGCCGCCTTCGACGCCTTGCTGCAACTGAATACCCTGCTGGGCCAGAATCCGAAGCCGGCCAACTTCGGCACCCAGCTGAACAGCGCGATCAACGCCATCGACTCGGCGCAACAGCAGTTCTCTCTGTCGCTGGCATCCATCGGCGCCCGCGGCCAGCAGAACGATAATATGCAGAATGTCGGCGGCAGCCTGAAATTGCAGTACGCCAGCAGCATCGGTGATTTGCAGGATCTGGACATGCCGCAGGCGATTTCGGATTTCACCTTGGCGCAGACCTCGCTGAAGTACAGCCAGCTGACTTACAACAAGGTGACTCAGCTGTCGCTGTTCAACTACATCTCTTGAGCCGGCATTCGCCGGAAACGACAAAGGCCGCGTCAGCGGCCTTTGCTATTTGCGCTTGGCGGATTCAGCCGTAGACATCCACCTGGCTGACCCGGCCGGCCTTGCCGTCCTCGGTCAGATAAACGCCGGAGCGGCGGACATCGGCCTGGGATTGGTTGTTGGCGTCCTTGATGCTGAACGGCGTGTCCACGCTGGGCAGCAGGATGGCGCCAATGCCCAGCTCCTTCAGCCCCATCAGTTGATCCTTGTCGCCATCGCGGCCGGACCACAGCTTCAATTGGGCGAAAGCCGGGTCGCCGTCATCCAGCACTCCGTCGCCATTGCTGTCCAGCTTGGCCAGGTCGGCGAAGCCATTGCCGGACTGAGTGCCGAACAACTCGCTGCCGTCGTTGATCTTGCCGTCGCCGTTGCGGTCCAGCGCCAGCCAGCCGCCATGATCGATAAACGGCAGCTGTGTTTTCTGGCCATTGCTTTGCAGGTCGAAGCTGACGCTGGCACCGCTGAAGCTGCCGGCTTCATCGCCCAGCGTCAGCATCAGCGGGTCGGTGGGACTGCCGCCGCTGCCGTACTGCAAGCTGCTGCTGCTGTGGTATTCGAAGCTGCGGCTCATCTGCACGTCCAGCGAGAAATTGAATTCGCGGCCGTCCTGGGTCTTGATCGAACCCTTGGCCGAGAAACCCATGCTTTCGCTTTCCTTGTAATCGTAGCTTTGCTGGATCGAGCCGCCGAAGCGCGGCAGCGCGCTGGCGGGCTGCGCATTGGGGGACGCGGCGGCGCTGTTGGAGTTGCCGCTGTTGCCGTCGTCTTTTTGCAAGGTGCCGTCGACTACCTTGAATTTGACGCCCAGCACTTTCTCCAGGATATCCTTGATCAAGCCCAGCATCGGCGTCATGCCGTCGGCCAGCTGTTGATCCTTGGCGCTGGCGTTGACACCGCCGGGGCTGAGGCTGACATCGGAGGAGGGTGAGGCCGGCGCGGAAGCGGCCGGCTGCTGGCTCCAGGAACTGATTTTTTGCTGAACGCTGATGCTTTGGCTGAAACTGTATTGGCTGCTCATCGACAGCGCCATGGACGCGACTCGCATTGCAGGCTCCAGGATTTGGAAGTATCGGTAAACCGATATCGGCAATGGGAGCGCAAACTTGATGGTGTGAAAACACCTAGCCGGCTTGGCGCCGGCTCAGTTGCGCGCCGGCTGGATGCTCAGCGTTTCCAGGCGGTCTATCTTCATGATCTCGCGCGACAGATCGACGACATTGATCAGGTCGCGCCGGTTTTGCGCCGACACCAGAAAGCTCCACTCGGTGGCGTCCGGCCCTGCGTTCAGCGCGATGCTGTCCTCATGCAGTCGCACGCCAAGTTCCAGCAGGCCGGCGCTCAAGGCCTGCACCGTCCATTGCTGTTCCGGTTTGAAGCGGATGACGATGAACAGGCTGAAATGGCGCGGCAGCCGGCTTTCCACCTGATTGACCGACAGCATGCACAGCACGCACAGCAGGGTGATGGCGATGGCGGCGGCGTAAAAGCCGACCCCGACCAGGATGCCGATGACCGAGGACATCCAGATCGACGCGGCCGAGGTGAGGCCGCTGATCGACAGGCCTTCCTTCATGATCATGCCGGCACCCAGAAAGCCGACGCCGGTCAGCACGCCCTGGGCGACCCGGGTCATGTCGCCATGCGTGATGTCGGGATGCTGGCCGCCATACCAGTAGCCGGAATAGCCGATGATGCTGATCGCGGCGGCGGAGGCCATGGCCACCAGGCCGTAGGTGCGCATGCCGGCGGCGCGGCCGTTGTACCAGCGCTCGTAGCCCACCACGCAGCCCAGCAGCAGGCCGCCCAGCAGGTTCAGCGTGATCAACAGATTGACTTCCCACTTGGGGGTGGACCAGTACTGGCCAATCAGATCGGTGAACGAAATATCCATGAATGCTCCATAGGCGCTAGGGCCGGTGTGCCGACGATAGCAAGTTGCTTTGGCGCGCGCCACCGCCGCTTCAGCGCGGCAGCCATTCGGCGGCGTGGCTGCCCAGCGGCATCGAAGGCAGCGTCCAATGCGCCGGCGTCAAGGACAGCTGGGCCGCGTGGCGCACGGCGCGCAAGGCGCCGAAGCCGGACGCATAATCGTCCAGCCAGGGCGCGATCTGTTCCAGGCCGGGGTCCGCCACGGCGCAGCCGGCGTGGTCCGTGCCGAGCTGGCGCAGCCAGTGTCCCGTTTGCGCCAGCGAAACCCGCACCTGCCAGCTGCCGCCTTCTTGCGCTTGGCGAGAGAGCGCGGCGATGACGCCAAAAGCCAGCAGATAGCCGGCGGCATGGTCCAGCGCCTGGGCCGGCAGCGCGCGCGGCTGCACGCCGCCGAAAGCCGCCGCCTCCGCGTGATTGAAGCCGCTGGCGGTCTGCACCAGTGAATCAAAGCCGCGCCGTTCGGCCCAGGGGCCGGCGTGGCCATAAGCGGACAGCGAGGCGTAGACGATGCCCGGGCGCAGACGCGCGGCCTGCTCCGGGCCGAAACCGAGCGCGGCGAGGCCGCCGGGCCGGTAGCCCTGGATGAAGACATCGGCTTCGCTCAGCAAGCGCCGCAGCTGTTCGCCATCGACGGCCTGACGCAAGTCCAGCTCGGCATTGCGCTTGCCGCGGTCGGTGTCGATGTCCAGCGGTAGGATGGAGGGCAGCAGCGGCGAAATGACGCGCAACACATCGGCGCCGTGAGCGGCCAGCATCCGCCCACCCACCGGGCCGGCGATGATGCGGGTCAGGTCCAACGCGCGTATGCCCTGCAAGGGCCGGGCCAGCGCTGGCGCATCGCCGATGCGCTCTATGCTGAGCAAGGGCAGCGCGGCGACGGCCTGCCCCTGCGGATGGCGGTCCCATTCGTCGAAACTGCGCATCGCCGTGGCGACCAGGCCGCGCTCGGCGGCAGCCTGCTCGAACTCGAAAGCCTGCCAGCCTTGCAAGGCGGCGGCCACGCTGTCCTTGTCGTGGCGGCAGTCCAGCAGCCGTAGAATGCCGTCGCGATGGTGGGGAAAGTTGGTGTGGATGCGCACCCAGCGGCCGTCGCCGCAAGGATAGGGGCCGGCGATGGCGTCCCACAGTTCGGGAGCCGGCGCGCCGTCGACGCGCAGATAGCGTTCGCTGCGGAATTCGGCGGCGGCGTGGGCGAGCTCGACCGAGACCGTCTGCGCCGCGCCGCCGCGCTGGCGCCAGAACTCGGCCGCCATCAGCGCGCTGGCGGCAATGCTGGCCTGGGCCAAGGCGCCGATGGCAAAAGAGGAGGGCAGCGGCGCCGCGCCCGCCGGCAGCTGAGCACGCTCCAGCGCGGAGGGATCGAGGGCGGCGGCGGCCCAGAGCTGGGCCAGGGCCTGTTGGCCGTTCAGTGTGGTCATGGCGGTGTGGCGGCAGTGTTTATGACGTTGATCTTTCAACAGCCAGCGCCCATGCGTCAAGCAATGTGATTTTTCACATCGCTCCCGCATTTAAGTTTGCCGCGCGGCGGCCGCCTTGTGAGGGTGACGGCAGCGATGCCGGACCAACCAACCTGACTTCTGGAGCAAAAGCTATGCTGAGCCTGCACACCAATATCGCCGCACTGAACACCAAGTCCAACCTGACCGGCACCCAAACCGCGCTGTCCACCTCGATGACCCGTCTGGGCACCGGCTTCCGCATCAACTCCGCAATGGACGACGCCGCTGGCCTGCAGATCGCCACCCGTCTGGACGCGCAAAGCCGCGGCATGCAAGTTGCGATGAAGAATGCCCAGAACGGCATCTCCATGCTGCAAACCGCCGAAGGCGCGCTGAACGAAGTGTCCAACATCCTGCAGCGCATGAAGGACCTGTCCACCGAAGGCGCCAACGCCACCTCCACCAAGGCCGACAAGAGCGCGATGCAGTCCGAATTCGCCGAACTGGGCAAGGAACTGACCAACATCATGAAGAACACTTCCTTCGGCGGTGAAAAACTGCTGCAAGGCGGCAAGCTGACCGAAGAGATGAAGTTCCAGATCGGCGCGTCGGCCGACGAATCCATGACGGTGAACATGAAGGATGGCATGACCGCGTTGAACAATGCGCTGGGCAGCGTTTCCAAGACCTTCTTCAAGGATGACAAGGCCGGCACTGACTACACAGCTGCAGTCAAGACCGCTACCGATGCGATGCCGGCTCTGGTCAAGGCGACCGATGATGCCAAAACCGCTTACGACGCGGCCCCGACCGATGACACCAAGAAAGCCGCTTACGAGACCGCGCTGAAGGCTCAGCAAGACGGCCAAGCCGCTCTGGACAAGGTAGCCAAGGGCGATGAAATCGGCAAAGCCGACACCATCAACACCATCCAGGCCGCTCTGGATTCGGTAGGTTCGGTTCGCTCCTCCCTGGGCGCCAACGCCAACCGTCTGGACCACGTGAACAACAACCTGGCCAACGTCAACAACAACACCCTGGCCGCCAAGGGTCGTATCATGGATACCGACTACGCCAACGAAAGCGCCAGCATGACCTCCAAGCAAATGCTGATGCAAGCCGGCACCTCCATGCTGAAGCAAAGCGGCAGCATGAGCAGCCTGGCCATGTCCCTGCTGCAGTAATAACGATTCGGCGTCGATCCGGCGCGAATCCGAAGCCAGCTGCGTATGCGGCTGGCTTTTTTGCGTCGTGAGTCTGGATTCTGTTGAAGGAGCAGGGCCATTTCAATCCAAGCGATTACCGCGGCGACGCCGGTCACGCCGAGCGCGCCTCTCTCGTCGGGCGCGCAGCCGGGCGCGGAACTGACGCCGGGCCGGCAATGGCAGGCGGTGCTGAGCCGAGCGGCCGACGGCCGGCCACTGTTGAGCGGCGACGGCATCCAGTTGGCGTTGCCGGCCTGGCCGCCTGGCGCGGCCGAGCTGAGCCCCGGCACGGTGCTGAAAGTGCTGGTGCTGGCCACCCAGCCGCGGCTGCAGTTGTCGCTGCAGTTGGAGCGTCAGGGGGCGGAGCCTGAGGGCGAAACGCCGGCGCGCGCATGGCAGCTGGAGCAGGCAGCCATGCCCAGGCTGGCGAAGCCGCTGCCGGCCGCCGCTGAATTGGCCCAGGCCTGGCGGCAGGCCTTGCTGGGGCGGTTGACGCAGGCGGCGGCGCAATTCCAGCAGGCTGGCGGCAGCCATCTGCCTGGAGCCTTGCTGCAACAATTGCCGGAACTGGCCTTGGCGGGGGTGCGCAATGCCGCCGGCGAGCCGCCCTTGCCGATGACGCTGCCGTTTTGGCTGTGGGGCGGCCCGGCGCTGACGCTGAGCGTGGAGGATGCGCTGGAGCGGGAGCCGGGATCGGAGCAGGATGATCTTGACCTTGTGTTGTGGCTGACCGCGCCGGGCATAGGCGCGTTTTGCCTGCGCGTTCGGAGCGTGGCGGATGGGGTGGCGCTGGCGTTTGCGGCGCCGGCCGAGGCGTGCGTGGCCTTGCGCCAGCGGTTGCCCGAGATTGTCGAAGCGGTTGCGCGCGGCGGCGGCACGCTGCGCGGCTGCCTGATTGGCGAACGGATGCCGTGGCGCGGCCTGGCCATCAGCCGCCATGGCGCCACCGGTCTGCAGGCGCAGCGTTTGTCGCCGCTGCTGTTCGCGGTGGCGGCGGAAGTGGTCGGCCAACTGCTGGCCGAAGCGGGCGGCGCGACCGCTCCGGCCCGTGGCGGCGGTGGTCTATAGTGTCTGCATGATTCGACTGTTCGCGCTGCTACTGTGCCTGACCGGCTTGGTTCTGGCCGCAGGCAAGCCTGCGCCGGCCAGGCCGGCCGATCCCGCGCGGGAATGGACCGAGTGGGACGGCCCGCTGCACGGGCCGGCGGCGCAAACCGGCCGCGAGGTGTGGTTTCTGGCATCGGACCTGCGCAATGGCGGCGTGGTCGGCGTTTACCGCGGGCTGGAAGAGGCCGGCCGCTTGCTGGACTGGCGGCTGACGCTGTTGGACGGGCAGGGGCGGCAGGACTCGCTGCGCGGCTTTCTAGAACGCGCCGCGCGCGAACACCCCGCCGCGGTGGCGTTGGGTGGTTTCGACGCCAAGGAATTCAAACCGCAGATCCAGCGCCTGCTCGCCGCCGGCGTGGTGGTGGTGGGCTGGCATGCCGGCGACAAGCCGGGGCCGGCACCGGGCCTATTGTTCACCAATATCTCCACCGATCCGCTGGCCGCCGCCCAGGCGGCGGCCGATTATGTCATCGCCAGCCGCAGCGGCCCGATAGGCGTGGTGCTGTTCACCGACAGCCGCTTCGCCATCGCCAGCGCCAAGACCAGGCAAGCGCAGCGCCAATTGCAGGCATGCCGACGCTGCAAGGTGCTGGCGGTGGAGGATATTTCCCTAGCGCGGGTGCAGCAGCTGTTGCCGGCGCGGGTGAGCGCGCTGTACCAGCGTTATGGCGCCAGCTGGACCCATAGCATAGGCATCAATGATCTGTATTACGACTCCATAGGCTATCCACTGGGACGGCTGCACGCGGAGGTGGCCAATGTGTCGCTGGGCGACGGCTCCTTCACCGCGATGCGGCGCATCCGCGCGGGCTTGATGCAGGTCGCGACCATCGCCGAGCCCTTGCATCTGCATGGCTGGCAACTGGCCGACGAACTGAACCGCGCGTTTGCCGGCCGGCCGCCCAGCCTCTATGTCACCCAGCCGCATCTGCTGACCAGGCCGACGATACGCGAGGTCTATTTGAGCATCGGCTACGATCCGGCCAATGGCTATCGCAACGCCTATGCCGCCATCTGGTTTCCCCGCCATTGATTTGCCCGTCCGCGCGTGTTTAACTGGCGCTCACCCAATTTGATGCCGATTTCATGACCGTCACGATGTCCCCGCAAGTTCTGAGCCATTTGCTGCTGGGTTCCCTGTTGTTGCCGCCGCTCAATCTGCTGCTGCTGATGCTGTTTGGGCTGGGCCTGCGCCGCCGTTGGCCGCGCTTGGGCGGCGCCCTGTTGGCCCTGGGCATGGCGGGCCTGTATGCCTTGAGCACACCGATGCTGGCGATGTGGCTGAACCGGGGCCTGGAAGTCTACCCGGCGCTGGACGCCGGGCAATTGGCGCGCGTGGACGCCATCGTGGTGCTGTCCGGCGGCAAGAAGCCGGCGCCGGAATATGGAGGCATGGAACCGGGAGCGGACTCGCTGGCGCGGCTGCGCTATGGCGCGCGGCTGGCGCGCCAAAGCGGCAAGCCCTTATTGCTGAGCGGCGGCGCGCCGCAGGGCGGGGAGGCCGAGGCCGCGGTGATGGCGCGGGTGTTGCGCCAGGATTACGGGCTGTCGCCGCGCTGGGTGGAAACGCGCTCCGACACCACGCTGGAAAATGCCCGCTATGCGGCGGCGATGTTGCGCGCTGACGGAGTAGAGCGGATTGCGCTGGTCAGCCAGGGCTGGCATTTGCGGCGCGCATTGCCGATGTTCCAGCGGCAAGGGCTGGAAGTGAGCGCCGCGCCCACCGGTTTCATCCGCTACGACGGCGGCGGCATCGCGTGGTATCTGCCCAGTGGACGGGCGATGCAGGAGAGCCATTCCGCCTTGCGCGAGTGGCTGGGCATATTGTTCTACCGTTTGAAAGGGGAGTAAGCCGATGTCGGAACCTGCCGTGACGCATCGCTTCTGGCGCGAAGCCGCCTTGCCGCAATTCGAGGCGCGCTCGGTGGCCGACGGCCGCAAAGTCTGTTACGCCAAGCATGCGCATGAAACCTTCTCGATAGGCGCGATCACCGCTGGCGCTTGCGATTACTTCAACGGCAAGATCCGCCGCAGCGAACAGGGCGCCCTGGTACTGATGAACCCGGGCGATACCCATGCCTGCAATCCGGTGGCCGACCAGGCCTGGTCCTACCGCATGCTATACGTGGATGTGGGCTGGCTGGGGCGGATGCAGCAGGCATTAGGCGTAGACCAGGCCGGCGGCTTCCGCCCGCTGGGCGCGGCGATGAGCCGCCACCATGGTTTGTTCTCCGGCTTCAACGCCATGTTCACGCTGCTGTGCGATGCCGGGCGCGAGCGCCTGGAAAAAGACATTGCGGCGGCGGCTTTCTTCGGCGAGCTGCATCCCTTGCTGGGCCTGGCGCCGGCGGCGGCGGAGTCCAATCTGCGCCTGGAGCGGGCGGCGGAATATATCGCCGCCCATTGCGCGCAGTCCTTGCGCCTGGAAGACATCAGCCGGGAGGCTGGCTTGTCGGCTTCATACTTGATCCGCGCGTTCAAACAGCGCTACGGCGTGACGCCGCACGGCTTCCTGCTGAGCCAGCGCGTGTCGCTGGCGCGCCGGCTGGTGCGCGGCGGCTTGCCGCTGGCGCAAGTGGCGCAGGATGCCGGCTTTTCCGATCAGGCGCATCTGCAAAAAGTGTTCAAGCAGTATGTCGCCGCCACGCCGGGCCAATACCGCGCGGGCTAGACCGGCGTCAACAGCCCCAGCGCGCTGAGTCCCAATAGGGCGGCCATCAACTGGTTGAAGCGGCGTAGCCGATTGGGCGAGTTCAATTGCCGGCCCAGCCAGGCGCCGGCCAGCGCCCAGCAAGCCACCGAGGCGTAGCAGATCAGAAAGTAGATCGCGGCGAAACGCCATAAGGCCATGGTGTCCTGACCCGAGGTGAACGCCGCGCAGCCGGCCAGCGCGGCGATCCAGGCCTTGGGGTTCAGCCATTGAATCGCCGCGCCGCGCCACCAGCTGGGCTGGGCGCCATTCTGTTCCCACTCCAGCCTGCCGTCGCTGCGCGCCAATTGATAAGCCATATAAAGCAGGAAAGCCACGCCCGCCCACTGCAGCCCATGCGTCAGCGCCGGCCATTGCCGCAAGGTCTGTTCCAATCCCAATCCGGTCAGCAGCAGCAATAAGGTGAAGCCGGCGGTGGCTCCGCCGACGTGGCGCATGGCGGCGCGCGCGCCATATTGGGCGCCGCCGCTGAGGGCGATGAGGTTGACCGGCCCCGGTGTGATGGAGGCCGCCAGCGCGAAACCGGCCATGGCGAGAGTCTGATTCATGATGTTTCCTGGTGGGTGGGCAATGCGGACACAGTAGCCAGATGGAGCGAGGGCGTATTGTAGAAAATTGACCTGCTGCTTGGCGGCTCAAAAATGCCTTTGACATTATCGGTTTGGTGTAATACCAATCAAATACCAGCTGTGATCTGGTCCGGTGGCTCAACAAGAGGCGCGCAGCCAGCGCGCGACGATGCGCCGCCGCGAATCCAAAGGAGGATGCTGCATGCTCTTGAATTGGAAAACCATGCTGTTGGCGCCCGTGTGCGCGCTGGCCCTGGGTGCTGGACCGGCCAGCGCCGCGGCGTGTCCGGACTGGCGGGAAGGCGCAACTTATCAGATGGGCGATGTGGTGGCCTATGCCGCGGCCAATTACACCGCGCGCGCCGCCCATACCGCCTATGTCGGCGCCAATTGGAACCCGCCGGCCACGCCCACGCTGTGGCAGGCCGGAGGGAGCTGCGGCGCGCCTCCGACGCCGGGGCCGGATCCTACGCCGCCGCAGCCGGGCCCGTCCGCTCCGTTTGCCAAGCACGCCTTGGTGGGCTACTGGCATAACTTCACCAATCCCAGCGGCGATACGTATCCGCTCAGCCAGGTCAGCGATGACTGGGATGTGATCGTCGTCGCATTCGCCGACGACGCCGGCAATGGCAATCTCAGCTTCACCTTGGACCCCAAGGCCGGTTCCGAGGCGCAATTCATTCAAGACATCCGCGCCAAGCAGGCCAAGGGCAAGAAAGTGGTGCTGTCGCTGGGCGGGCAGAATGGCTCGGTCACCCTGAATTCGCCGGCACAGACGCAGAATTTCGTCAACAGCCTCTACGCCATTATTGCCAAGTACGGTTTCGACGGCATAGATCTGGACCTGGAAAGCGGGGTCTCGCAGGGCGCGCCCATCATCGGCAACCTGATCAGCGGGGTGCGGCAGCTCAAGGCCAAGCTGGGGGCCGGCTTTTACTTGTCGATGGCGCCGGAGCATCCCTATGTCCAGGGCGGCTATGTCGCCTACGGCAGCATTTGGGGCGCCTATCTGCCCATCATCGACGCGCTGCGCGAGGATTTGAGCGTGATCCATGTGCAGTACTACAACAATGGCGGCTTGAACACGCCGTATTCCACCGCCGCGCTGGCGGAAGGCAGCGTGGACATGCTGGTGGGCGGCAGCAAGATGCTGATCGAGGGCTTCCCGCTGGCTTATGGCGCTTCCGGCGGCTTCAAGGGCTTGCGGCCGGACCAGGTGGCCTTCGGCGTGCCTTCCGGCCGCAGTTCCGCCAATTCCGGCTTTGTCAGCGCCGATACCGTGATCAAGTCGCTGGATTGCCTGATGGCAATGAAAAACTGCGGCGGCGTCAAGCCCAATCAGGCCTACCCCAACTTTCGCGGCGTGATGAGCTGGTCCATCAACTGGGACCGCAAGGATGGCTTCCCGCTCTCGCGGCCGGTGGGCGCGTCACTGCGCGGCCGCAACTGAAGCGCGCAAAAAAAACCGAGGCGCGTCTGCGCCTCGGTTTTTCGATGAGCTTGAATCGTGGCTTAGAGCGCCGGCATCTCATAGCCTTCGATCTGGGCGGCGGCGACCAGCTGACCCAGATAGGCCTGCATCGCCTTGTTGCCGGCCATATCGTTCAGGTACTGCTGCAGGCGGTCCTTGATCTCTTCAAAGCTCACCTTGCCGCCTTCGTGACGTTCCTGCACCTGGATGATGTGGTAGCCGAACTGGGTCTGCACCAGCTGCGGCGCGATTTCACCGGCGGCGGTGCTGAACACCGCTTGTTCGAATTCCGCCACCATCTGGCCGCGGCCAAACTGGCCCAGGCTGCCGCCTTGCTGGCCGGACGGGCAGGTGGAATGCTCGCGCGCCAGGTCGGCGAAGCGGGCCGGGTTGGCCTTGACTTCGTCCAGCACGCCTTCGGCCTTGGCCTTGGCCAAGCTGCCGGCCAGGCCTTCGCCCAGCGGGAACAGAATGTGGCTGGCAACGGCGGATTCGCCGCTGCTGAAGCGCTCGGGATACTGATTATAGAAGGCCAGGCAGGCGGCCTCGTCCACCGCATCGACATGCAGCTCCCGCTCCAGCAGCGCGCCGATGGCTGCGCCTTGGTCAGCGGTGTCTATGCCGAGGGACTGGGCTTTTTGCAGCAGCAGTTCGCGCAGGATCAATTCCTGAGCGGCGGCATCGCGCGGTTTGGGCGCGTCGGCGTAGTGGGCTTGTTCTGCCTGTACCATGTCTTCGGTGATTTCAATGCCGTTGACTCGAATGGTCATGGAGGTTTCCTGTGGTGATCTGTGAGGGCCGCCGCCGCTTGTGGCATGGCGGGAAGTTTGCGATTAGAAAAGCGTTGGCGGCGCTTGTCAAGAAAGGCCGCGCCGGCGCAAGGGGGGGTAGCGTGCCGATCTTGGCTGAAATCTATGGAATTTTAAGAATAATCTTATATTTGTCCGCCGACTGAATCGTTAGTATACGAGTCATGCAGCTTTGGAGCCTACATGGAGATCACGCTAGCGCTACGCATTACTGTGAAGTGTTTGGCCGCCTCTCCGTTGTTTCCGGCATCGAGTTGACGTAGTTCGTCCTTCTCTATTTTTGTCGTGCCAAGCCCAGGCTTGGAGTTGGTGAATTGAGATCCCCGTTTGGGCCGCCTTTGCGCGGCCTCTTTTTTTGTCCGCTCGGCGGCGGCATGGCCTGACGGAGCATGCCCGAGCGGGCGCGGTAAGGGCTGGCGAGGCAGTGGATAAAAAAAGAGCCCCGGTTTAGGGGGCTCTGAATTGCACCTTCGCTCAGGTGATCGACGTGACTGCCGGCGGGCGTGTATCCACAACAAGCAGATGTTCGATCGTATCGAAACCGCCCTCGGGGGAGAGCGGATTCGATGGACGCAGTATGCGCCGGCCGACAGCGCTCAAATAGAGTGATTAGTTGGGGCTTATGTGACGGGCTGTGATGAAATCGAGGCGGGCTTAACACTTGCGCAATGAATTGGCCTTTGCGCAACAAACAGACAAAAAAAGAGCCCCGGATCGGGGCCCCAATTTGCACCTTCGCTCAGGAGACCGACGCGCCGGCCAGAAGGGGTAGGTAATTTCCAACAAAACAGGCGCGTCGATCCTGCCAGATACAGGACCCTTGGTCGGGGTCCCGGCTGCTGACGGAAACCAGTATGCCCATTCATTCCTAAGCGGGATATTTGGATTTGTTGTGTTTTATGTGACGCTATGTGACCCGAGACGGATTGGCCGTTATCATGTTGCGGTGCAAATGATATGAAGGCGGCCGGCGCGGCCGCACAGCCAAGGGAAACAGTGTGGACAAGCATTATCCGGTGATAGATACCCGCAGCATCGTGATGCGTTGGGGCGATATGGATGCCGTCGGGCATCTGAACAATACGTATTACTTCCGTTATCTGGAACAGATCCGGCTGGACTGGTTGGAAAGCCTGGGCCATGGCATAGATCCTTCCGGCTGCGGCCCGGTGCTGGCCGGCACCGCCTGCGTGTTTCGCAAGGAAATCACTTATCCCGCCACGTTGGACATCACCATAGAGCTGGAAAAGCTGGGCCGCAGCAGCCTGAAGCTGCGCCATCATTTCTATCGGCGGGATGATCCCGGCGTGGTCTATGCCAGCGGCGAGGTGACGCTGGTGTGGGTGGATTACCAGGCCGGCAAGTCGGTATCGATTCCCGACGATATCCGCGCGGCGATTGACGCTGCGGCGCCTTCCGTCTGAGGAACTGGCGTCAGCCCCGCTGTGGCAGCTTGTTGCGCATCAGGTCGCGTATCAGGAAACGGCTGGGATGGGTGGCTTGCATCAGGCTGCGGGCCACCGGCGCCGGCTCATCCTCCAGCAGCGCCGCCAGCATTTCACCCGACAAGGGCGCGGTGATCATGCCGCGCGAGCCATGGGCGGTGTTGACGTACAAGCCGTCTATCCATGGCGCGGCGTCGTTCAATTGCAGCGTGGCGTCCTTGCTCAACGGCAGATAGGTGTCGATCAGGCTTTGCGCGTGGGCGACCGGGCCGACGATGGGCAGATAGTCAGGACTGGTGCAGCGCAGCGACGCGCGGCCGGACAAGGCTTTTTCCAGCAGGGCTTCTCCGCCCAAGGCCTTGTACAGGCTGGGCGCCAGCCCGGCCAGCATGTGCAGGTTTTCCTGGTGCTCGAACAGATTGACGCCCAGATCCTCGGTATTGAATTTGAAGGTGGCGCCCAGGCAGTGCTCGCCGAAGCGCGCGGGCGAGATATAGCCTTCGCCGCATAATACGGTGCGTAGCGCCTCGCTTTGAGTGGTGGCGCGGGCGACGGTGACCTGGCCGCGGATTTTCTTCAGCGGCAGGTGCTGGGTGGCGTCGAAGGCGCCGGTTTCCGCCGCGCCGGCGAGGATGACCACCGAGCCTATCGCCACCGAGCCTTCGTCGCCGATGGCGACCCAGCTCTTGTCCAGCGGGTTGTAATCCAGTTCGACGATGGTGCGGCTGGTGCGGACCTGGATATTGGGATGTTCGACCAGCTTGCGCACCAGGGCCGGCGGATTGACCCAGCCGCCTTGCGGGAAGAACAGGCCGCCGTGCGGCAGCTCCACGCCGGCCAGTTCGCTGGCTTCTTGCGCATCGACCCGCTTGAGGACATCGGGGCTGAAGCCGGCGCCGGCCAGGCCGTCGTGTCGTTCCGCTTCCGCCGCATCATGCGCCAGTTGCAGCACGCCGCAGCCGCGCCAATGAGCATCGTCTTCCGGCAACTGGGCGCGCAGCGTGCGCAGGCTGTAGCCGTATCCGGACAGTATCAGGCGGGTCAGAGGGGTGAAATGCGGGGACAGCTTGGCGTACAGCACGCCTTGCGGGTTGCCGGAGGCGCCGCGCGCCAGCTCCGGCAGGCGTTCCACCACGGTGACCTGCCAGCCGCGGCAGGCCAGGCTGTAAGCGCTGGCCGCGCCGGCGATGCCGCCGCCGATGACGATGGCGCTACGCTCGCCGTGGCGGCGCGCCGGACGCGCGAACCACGGAGGCGACCAGCCGCCGTCGGGCAGTGTCTGCAGATGGCCGTGGCTCATCTCGCGCTTGTGGCCGAAGCCGGCTGTCTTGCTGACGGCGAAGCCGGCTTCGCTCAGGCCGCGGCGCACGAAGCCGGCGCTGGTGAAGGTGGCGAAGGTGGCGCCGGGGGCGGACAACCGCGCCATGGTCTGGAACAGCTGCGGCTGCCACATATCGGGGTTTTTGGATGGGGCGAAGCCGTCCAGGAACCAGGCGTCGACGCGGGCGTCCACCTCGGGCAGCACATCCAGCACATCGCCGATCAGCAAGGTCAGCGTGACGCGTCCCTGGTTCAGCAGCAGCCGGTGCCAGCCTGGCTGCAGCGACTGGTATTGGGCCAGCAATTGCTGAGCCAGCCCGGCCAGCTGCGGCCACAGCGCCAATGCCTGGGCCAGGTCGTGCGGCGTCAGCGGGAATTTCTCCGCGCTGATGAAATGCAGCCTGGCGTCGGCCGGCGCCCGCTCCAGGAAGTGCTCCCAGGCGCATAGAAAGTTCAGACCGGTGCCGAATCCGGTTTCGGCGATGGTGAACTGGCCATGCGCCGGCAAGGCGGCGAAACGCTCCGCCAAGCGGTTGTGGCGCAGGAATACATGGCGGGTTTCGTCCAGCCCGGAGGCGCGGGAGAAATAGACATCGCCAAAGGCGAGGGAAACGGGTTGACCGTCTTGCCAGTCGAGTTGAGCGTGTGGGGTCATGCGCGCGGAGTCGGGGCGCGGCGCGGCGCCGCGGATGAATTAGGATGTCCTGATGATACCGCAGTTTTGCGCCGCTGATGAGCGCCGCCGCCGCGGCGCCCGTTCAGATTATGCGCGCAGCGGCCAGGTCCAGCCGTTCCGGAGCCAGGCTGTCCAGCATCAGCGGCGCGGTGGTGGCCAGTTGCGGATAGTGCTTGCCCAGCGAGCGGTAATACAGCGGGTCGTAATGCTTGGCCAGGAGCTCCGCCACCAGCGCGTCGAAGTGCCCGGCCCGGATCAACTGGTTCCAGGCCTCCAGCTGCTCGCCGGAATGCAGCCCTTTCAGGAAGCCGAGCTGGCGCATCAGCGCTTCCGGATCTTGCAGATAGAAGTCGTAGTCCTCCAGCAGGAAGCGCACGCGCTCCGCCAGCGGCACCTCCAGCAGCAGGCAATCGCCTTGGTGCATCTGGCGGTACAAGGCGTCCGGCAGGGAGATGAAGCCGACTTTCTTGCTTTCCGATTCGATGAACACCGGGCGTTCCAGGTCCAGGCCGCGCATCTGCTGCAAGAGCAGGGTATCGAACCATTTTTGCGGCGGCTGCGGCAGGTCCGGTAGCCGGCCCAGCACCGAGCCGCGGTGATTGGCCAGTCCTTCCAGGTCCAGCACTTGATGGCCGGCGCGCGCCAGCGCCTGCAGCAAGCGGCTCTTGCCGGAGCCGGTGGGGCCGCAGATCACGCGCAGCTTGAGCTGGCCCGGCAGTTCGTCCAGCCATTGCAGCGCCTGGCGGCGGTAGGCTTTATAGCCGCCCTCCAGTTGATGGGCGGGCCAGCCGATCTGGGCGAAGATCAGCGCCATCGAACCGGAACGCTGGCCGCCGCGCCAGCAGCAAATCAGCGGCCGCCAGGATTTGGGACGGTCGGCGAAGCGCTCCTCGATATGGCGGGCGATATTCTTGGCCGCCAGCGCGGCGCCGACCTTGCGCGCTTCGAACGGGGACACCTGTTTGTACAGGGTGCCAACGCGGATGCGCTCCTCATCGTCCAGAACCGGACAGTTTATGGCGCCGGGGATATGATCTTCGGCAAATTCTGCCGGGGAGCGCACGTCGATGATCTCGTCAAACTGCCCCAGCTGTGATACGTTCGCGACCTTGAAAAGCATAAATATGGCGGAGTCCGCAAATGGCTGATATCAAATTGACGCAATTGTCTCACGGCGGCGGTTGCGGCTGCAAAATCGCGCCTTCGGTGCTGGAATCCATTCTGTCGACGGCCAAGGAAAAGATGGCCTTCCCCAATCTGCTGGTGGGCGCGGAAACCAGCGATGACGCGGCGGTGTATCAATTGAACGCCTCCCAGGCCATTGTGGCGACGACGGATTTCTTCATGCCCATCGTCGACGATGCCCGCGACTTCGGCCGCATCGCCGCCACCAATGCGCTTTCGGACATTTATGCGATGGGCGCGACGCCCATCATGGCGCTGGCCATCGTTGGCATGCCGGTGAACCTGCTGCCGGTGGAAACCATACGCGCGATCCTCGATGGCGGCGAATCGGTGTGTCACGCGGCCGGCATTCCGCTCGCCGGCGGCCATTCCATCGATTCCCCCGAACCCATCTATGGCCTGGTGGCGCTGGGCGTGGTGCATCCGGACCAGCTCAAGCGCAATAGCGAGGCGCGCGACGGCGATGTGCTGATCCTGGGCAAGGGCCTGGGCGTCGGCATCCTGGCGCAGGCGATGAAAAAAGGTGTGCTCGGCGACGACGGCTACCAGGCCTTGATCGCCTCCACCACCAAGCTGAACACGGTGGGCGCCGAACTGGCGGCGATGGACGGGGTGCACGCCCTGACCGATGTGACCGGTTTCGGCCTGCTTGGCCATGTGCTGGAAGTGTGCAAGGGCGCGGGCCTGGCCGCGCACATCGATATGCAGCAGGTGCCGGTGATCGCCGAGGCCAGATCGTTTGCCGAGCAGGGCTATGGACCGGGCGCGATCGAGCGCAACCTGGCCAGCTTCGGCGCGCACGTGGACTTCGGCGCCGGGCTGCCGGAATGGCAGTTGCGCCTGCTGGCGGATCCGCAGACCAGCGGCGGCTTGCTGGCGGCGGTGGCGCCGGAGCAGGCGGACGAAGTCTTGGCGCGTTTCCGTGAGGCCGGCTTCGATTATGCGGCCAAGATCGGCCGTCTGGCCGCCGGCGATGCCCGCATCGTCGTGCGCTGAGCCGCGGGCATGACGGAACTGAAGCTGGCGGCCCGCGACCGGCCGTTGGCGCAACTAGCGCGGCTGGCGCCCGGGCGCGTGGGCGGCGCGCGCCGTTCCGGCGCCGTCGGCGCCAACATCCAGTGGTTTGACGGCAGCGTGGCGGCGGGCTTCCCGTCGCCGGCCGACGATTATCTCGAGCAACCGCTCAATCTCAACGATTTCCTGATCCAGCACCCGGACACCAGCTTTTTCGTCCGCGTCGCCGGCGACGCGATGAGCGGGGCCGGCATTTTCGATGGCGATCTGCTGATCGTCGACCGCCTGCTGACGCCGCGCCACAACGATGTGGTGATCGCGGCGCGCGGCGAGGAATTCCTGGTTCGCCGGCTGCACTTGAGCCCGGAGCGGGCCTGCCTGCGCGCCGCCCAGCCTGGCTTTGCCGATCTGCCGGTCGCGGATGGCGCGGAAATCTGGGGCGTGGTCAGCTCGGTGGTGCGTTCGCTGCGCTGAGCGGCCGGCCACGGCCGCGCGGCGTCGCTGCGCGGTTCTTGGACTTGAAAAGCAACTGGTCATGCCCAGATAGAGCTTATCAACGTTCCGAAGGAGCCACTCCATGCGATTCGACAAGCTGACCACCAAGTTCCAGCAGGCGCTGGGGGATGCCCAGAGCCTGGCCCTGTCCCACGATCACGGTTATATCGAGCCACAGCATCTGCTGCTGGCGATGCTGGATGACGCCGACAGCGGCATCGGCGGCCTGCTGGCGCGCGCCGGCGTCAATGTGCCCGCGCTCAAGGCCGGGCTGAACCAGTCGCTGCAACGGCTGCCGCGAGTGCAGGGCACTGGCGGCGAGATCACCGTGTCGCGCGAGTTGGCCAATTTATTGAACCTGAGCGACAAGGCGGCGATGAAGCTGGGCGATGAATACATCGCCAGCGAGCTGTTCCTGTCCGCGCTGAGCCAGGACAAGGGCGAGGCCGCGCGCTTGCTGAAGGAACACGGCGGCCAGCCGGCGGCGATCGAAGCCGCCATCGCTGCGGTGCGCGGCGGCGCCAGCGTGTCCAGCCAGGATGCGGAAAGCCAGCGCGAAGCCCTGAAGAAATATACCCAGGACCTGACCGAGCGCGCGCGCTTGGGCAAGCTGGATCCGGTGATCGGCCGCGACGACGAAATCCGTCGCGCCATCCAGGTGCTGCAGCGGCGCACCAAGAACAACCCGGTGCTGATCGGCGAGCCCGGCGTCGGCAAGACCGCCATCGTCGAAGGCCTGGCGCAGCGCATCATCAATGGTGAAGTGCCGGAGAGCCTGAAGAACAAGCGCTTGCTGGTGCTGGACCTGGCGGCGTTGATCGCCGGCGCCAAATTCCGCGGCGAATTCGAAGAGCGCTTGAAGGCGGTGCTGAACGATCTGGCCAAGGACGACGGCCAGACCCTGATCTTCATCGATGAAATCCACACCCTGGTGGGCGCCGGCAAGGCCGAGGGCGCGATGGACGCCGGCAATATGCTGAAGCCGGCGCTGGCGCGCGGCGAGCTGCACTGCATCGGCGCCACCACGCTGGACG